>CBIMZH010000059.1:0-9538 GCA_966248255.1 uncultured Cellvibrio sp. | reverse complement strand
GGGTTGCCAAACTGGTCGAGCACCTTGCCCTTGCCTTCCGCCTGCAGTTGCAGCGCCAGATCGCGCGCGCCTTCCATACCCTGCTCTTTGGTGACCAGAATAAGCTGGGCGCCGTAGGCGGTCATGGCGGCTTTGCGCTCGGCGGTGGAATTGTCGGGCATGATTAAAATAATCGGATAGCCTTTAATGGCCGCGGCCATGGCCAGGGCGATGCCCGTGTTGCCACTGGTGGCCTCAATAAGCGTGTCACCCGGCTGGATATCGCCGCGCAGCTCCGCTTGCAAAATCATCGATAGCGCTGGGCGATCTTTAACCGATCCGGCGGGATTGTTACCTTCCAGCTTCACCAGAACCTGATTGCTAGTATCGCCGGGCAATCGCTGTAATCGCACCAGCGGGGTATTGCCAACAACCGATTCAATGGTGGGGAACTCCATAACAACCTCAAGCCAATAACAGTAGACGCGCACCAGGTTGCACTGGTTCGCGCGGGGCGGCTATTCTAGCGCTGAACGCCCAATTCGCAAAATTGACCAAGCCTAAATAAAGAACATCAGCCAAAGCAGGGATTTATGACACAAGGCATTTCACAGCCCAAACGCAAAAGTATAAAAACCCAGGTCTGGCGACTGATTTTTATCCCCTCGCTCATTATTATCCTGCTGATAAGCGTTAGCCTCTCACTGCTGACCATTACCCAGTTAAATAAATACGTCGACAGCCGCGGGAAGGTACTCGCGGAAAAAACGGCGCATATGATTTACCCGCAGCTGCGCGCCAAAAACTTTTCCCAGGCGCAAGAGATACTTGATGCCGTTATTGAAGAGCCCAATATCCGCGCCGTTCATGTCTACCTGAATGACAGCGACCGCAGCCTGCACGCTGGCCCGCAACTTACCGCTACCGATGACCCGGGCGAACCTAATTTAAAAACCCCGCTCAAACGCGAAACCTTTCGCAGCTTCCGCTTTGCCAATCCGCTGGTTAACTCTGCCGGAAAAGATGCACAGGGCTGGGTGGAGATCGAGCTGCTCTCAGCCCCCTTTATGGTGATGCGCTACGAGGCCTTAATCCTGGTAATTGCCCTGACCATTCTCTGCCTGATCATAGGCGCCTATTTTGCGCTCTCGCTCTATCAAAATATTGTCGAGCCGGTAAACCATATTAAAAGCGTGGTGCAACAGTTGGCGCGAGGCAAGTTGGCCGAGCGTATTGGCGAGCAAAGCACCAGTGAATTTTTTGGCCTGGCAGAATCCATTAATACCATGGCCGCCTCTATGGAGTCTGCCCAGCAGGATCTGCAGGCGCACATTGATAACGCCATCGAAGACCTGCGCGAAACCCTGGAAACCATTGAAATCCAGAACGTGGAACTGGACATGGCGCGCAAGGAGGCCCTGGAAGCCAGCCGGGTTAAATCCGAATTTCTGGCCAACACCAGCCATGAAATTCGCACCCCGCTGAACGGCATTCTCGGCTTTGTTAATCTCGCGTTAAAAACCGATTTGTCCGAGCAGCAAGCTGACTATCTGGAAACCATCCGCGACTCAGCGCAAAACCTGTTGACCGTAATTAACGGCATTCTCGACTTTTCCAAAATTGAATCGGGCAAGCTCACCCTGGATTACGCGCCCCTGCCAATTCGCAAAAGTATTGACGAAGTGCTGCACATGCTCGCACCCGATGCTCACGAAAAAAGCCTGCAACTGATTACCTATATTGAGCCGAGCATTCCGAAAAACTTGTTGGGCGATGCGCTGCGTTTTAAACAGGTGCTGTCAAACCTGGTGAGCAATGCCATCAAATACAGTGACCAGGGCAATATTATTGTCGCGGTGGACATTGAACAGCGCCAGGAGACGCAAATTTTTCTTAAGGTCGCAGTGAGCGATCAGGGGATTGGTTTGAGCGAAACCGAGCAGGAGCAGCTGTTCAGCGCATTTAATCAAGCGGACAATTCCAGCGCCCGCGAGCACGAAGGCACTGGTCTGGGCCTTGCCATCTGCAAGGGGCTGGTGGAGCGCATGCACGGTGAAATTGGCGTGATCAGCGAGCGCGAGAAAGGCTCAACCTTCTGGTTTACCGCGCGCCTGGGCATAGACAAACGTCAACCCGCCTCCAGCCAACTGGCCGACCTGAGCGAATACCGCATTCTGGTCTGCGGCGAAAATACCGCATCGATTAAACAACTCGACAACCTGCTGCACGAATGGCATGCCAAAACCCAGCGCCTGGCAGCAGTGCACGACTGTTTCCCCGCACTGCGCGAAGCCAAACTGGAAGACAAGAATTTTGATTTGCTGGTGCTGGATATAGCGCCCAACGAACGCAAAATTCCGCCAGTGTTGCTTAACAACCTGGCGCAGCAATTACAACAGGAATTCAACTGCACCCTGGTGGTCTGCTGCACACCCGCTCATCAGCGTTTGTTCCGCGCCCACGCCGAACAAAACTCCACCCTGTTTATTAACAAGCCCATTGCCTACGACAGCCTGCTGCAAAGCCTGGGCCGTCAGTTGGATGTGCACATTAAAGAGTTGCGCGATCAGGAGGCTGAAGATCTGCAGCGGCCAACCGCCAGAGTGCTGCTGGTGGATGACAACCCGGCCAACTTGCAGTTAGCGGCGGAACTGCTGCGCGGGCTGAATACTCAGGTAGTTACCGCCAACAACGGCAAAGAAGCCGTTGAGGTTTGCGCCCAGGAAAATTTCGACCTGATATTTATGGATATTCAAATGCCGGGAATGGATGGCATAGAGGCGACCCGGCAAATACGCGGGATGGAATCCGAGCAAAAGCGCACACCAATAATTGCCCTGACTGCGCACACAATTACCGAGCAAAAATCCGAGTTGCTAATTGCCGGCATGGACGACTGCATCAGCAAGCCAGTTAACGAAACCCAGCTGGCACATATCATCAACCGCTGGGCGAGCCTTGCCGGTAAAAAGAACGTGGTTATTTCCAGCGATGAGAATGTCCCTGTACCACTGCGCCCTACACTGCCCGGCGAGTTGGGCTCGGTAGATATTCAACTCTGCTTAAAACTGGCCAATAACAAACCGGCACTGGCGCGCGACATGCTAAGTATGCTGCTCGAATCGCTGGAGACAGAAAAAGCCAGCATCAATGATTTGCTGGCAAAACAAGACTACGCCCAGGCCGGCGAGCTGGTGCACAGGCTTTATGGCAGCTGCTGCTATTGCGGCGTGCCCAAGTTAAAACACATCAGCGGCTTGCTGGATAAGTTATTTCAGGCGGGCGATTTCGACAATGCACGCGATGCGCTACCCGCGCTCAACCACGCCCTGGATGAAATTATTCGCTGGGGTGCGAATAAAAATATTGACGAAATATTTGAGTTGGAAACTCCCGCAGCCGACAAACCTAAACTAAACAACTCACTAAGCTCTCAAAGTTAATCAGGCTGTTCAGCAAATCCGTTTCGGTTAGTCAAATCTGGCTTATTCCCCGTTTGACTCAGCCGTGCCGGATGCACTTGGCGCAGTAAAAAGCTCCCGGCTTTTAAGTGGTCGCCGACCGAGCAAGGGCTTAAAAAACAGCCGCGACAACTGCTTGGCCAAGCACAGAGTTTCCAGCCGCGAATAATCGCCGGCGGCAATGGCTAGCAACAGATGGCCGGGCAATAGGCTGGCAGGCGCCGCATCTTCAGGCGCCCAATAAAATCCCTCCTGCAGATTACAGCAGTAATAGCCCTCGGGGTTTATAGGTTGCTGGCTGCGGGCATCCACACTGAAATCCAGCGCATAGCCCAGGCCTTCCAGCAAAAAAAACTCCAGTCGGCGCAACATGGGTTCCAGCGGTTGTGCGCGCGCCAGCCAATTTAAGGCAAATTCATAGTGGGAAAATAATTCGCCCATCACATCATGCTCGGGCAGCAAGCGCACCAGAAGTTCATTGATATAAAAGCCGGCGTAGAGATGATTGCCCTGCAACAGCAGCTGATGGTGATCCGATTCAAAACTGGTGATGAGTTTCAGCTCTGACTTACCCTGCCAATTGACCAGCAGGCGCTGAAAGGGATTGAGCAGCTGGCGCTTGTGGCCTTTGCTCTGGCGCACACCGCGCGCTATAGCGGTAATGCGACCATGGTCCGGGGTGAGCAGGTCCACCAGCAAGCTGGTGTCCCTGTAGGGACGCGCATGCAACACATAGGCTGGCTGCAGGTCGATGCGCATGGCAATTAAAAGTCGTTGTAACCCAGGCTGCGCAGGGCGCGCTCGTCATCCGACCAACCGGACTTAATCTTTACCCAAAGCTTGAGCATAACCTTTACATCGAAAAGTTTTTCCATATCGATGCGCGCCTCTGTGCCAATCAGCTTGATGCGCTCGCCTTTATCGCCAATGAGGATTTTCTTCTGGCCACTTTTTTCCACCAGGATAAGCGCAGAAATATGCAGCACTGCCCCCTCCTGCTTAAATTCTTCAATTTCCACCGCCATTTCATAGGGCAGTTCATCGCCCAACTGACGGGTGATTTTCTCGCGCACAATTTCCGCAGCCATAAAGCGCGAACTGCGATCGGTAATCTGATCTTCGGGGTACATGTGCATCCCCTCGGGCAGGCGCTCAACAATCAGCGATTCCAATCGCTCAAGGTTGGTATTGCGCAGCGCCGATATAGGGACAATTTCATCCACCTGCAAACGCTCTGACAGCTGTTGGATATGGGGCAGCAGCGCCTCTTTATCGGCAATTTGATCGACCTTGTTTACCGCCAGAATAATCGGGCACTGCACATGCTGCAGCTTTTGCGCAACGGCTTCGTCCTCTTCCGTCCAGAGCATTTTATCCACCACAAACACCACCAGATCCACATCTTTCATGGCGCTAGTCGCGGCGCGGTTCATATAGCGGTTGATGGCTTTTTGCTGGCCCAGGTGCATACCCGGGGTGTCGACAAAAATAATCTGCACATCCTCTTCAGTTTTAATGCCCAGTACCGCATTGCGCGTAGTCTGCGGCTTGCGCGAAGTGATGCTGATTTTTTGCCCCAGCAGGTGATTTAGCAGGGTGGATTTACCCACGTTCGGGCGCCCCACTATGGCGACATAGCCGCAGCGGCTGGCGGAGGAAGCAAAATCCTGGGACATGGGAACTACCTGCAGAGATAAAAATAAAGAGAGCTCAAGGTTATTACTTAACCTTGAGTATTTCCAGCATAGCGGCCGCGGCCTGCTTTTCAGCTTCGCGGCGATTGGACGCCTGAGCCTGGGTTGGCTTGGCGCTCAGGCTGACGTGGCATTCGATGGTAAAAATCTGCGCGTGGCCCTCGCCACCGACGTCGATTACCCGGTACTCGGGTAAGGGCTGGCGTTGCCCCTGCAAATATTCTTGCAAGCGCGACTTAGAGTCTTTGGCCGAGGTATCCAGGGTCAGTGCGGCCAGGCGATCCTGATACCAGCTGAGCACTCGCTCGCGGCAGACATCCAGGCCCGACTCCAGGTAGATAGCGCCGATTATGGCTTCAACTGCATCGGCGAGAATGGAGTCGCGTCTGTGGCCACCGGATTTCAGCTCACCCTCGCCCAACACCAGGCATTCACCCAGCTCGAACTCGCGCGCCAGCTGCGCCAGGGTTTCGCCTTTTACCAGCTGTGAACGCTGGCGACTCAACTGGCCTTCGCGGGCTTCGGGGAATTTTTCAAACAGAGCCTGGCCGATCAATAAATTGAGAATCGAGTCGCCCAAAAACTCCAGGCGTTCATTATTAGTGGCGCTGTGGCTGCGGTGGGTCAGCGCCAATTGCAATTGGCGCTGATTGTGGAAGCTATAACCGAGACGCTGCTCGAGTCGTTGATACTTTAAAGATAACACTGGATATAAAAAATAGGGGACTTAATGGGTGGTATCGTCATTTTCAGGCAGCGGCGTACAGCAGAGCGAAACGCGAGTGCTGTCCAAATGGTTTTTAAAGCTCATGACTATGTCGATATTCAGCAAAAAATTGACCCGGGTTTCATAGTCGACGGTCACTAACACCTTGTCGTCTACCCGATCAATTTTGATACTTTTGGTTGGACCAACACTGTTGACGTTGTTAATCATGTAAAAGTTGGCCATGCGTTTACGGATTTCATCATCGCTCATGTCCGACAGGCGGTTGCCGCCATCTTCAATCGAGCGCAAGCCAGTAATAACGTAGCGATTTTCGGTGTACAGAGGTATGACACAAAAGGCGAATTTACCTAAAAATGACAGCAGCAAAATAATCGCTATCCACTGCAGCAAACCCATACCGCGCTGACGACCAATTGTGTTCATAGATATCCCCCGAGGTTTCACCATATCGCCCCAGTCCGGCCAGGGCACCAAGCTATTGAATCACACCTACATCGCTAAAACTGGGAATGCTCAGCAGTTTTTCCCAGTGCATCCACACAGCAAAGGCCTTACCTACTATGGCATCTTCACTAACAAACGAAGATTTTTCCCAGGCGCGACTGTCGGCGCTGTTATCGCGGTTATCGCCCATCATAAAGTAGTGGCCGGCGGGAACAACCCAGCTGCCATCAACACTCAATTCACTGGGGCGCAAACACTTTTGCATCTGGTGGGTTTTATTGCCCAGATCTTCCTCAGTTACTGCCAATTGCGACCAAACATGTGAGCACCAGGACCCAGCCTCTGGCGCTTTATTGGCCTCCAGGGTCTTTTGCGGCATCAACTGATCATTAATGAATAGCTCGTTATTGGTATAGCGGATTTTATCGCCGGGCAAGCCAATTACGCGCTTGATGTAGTAGGTATCCGGCTTGTCCGGTGGGAAAAACACCATCACATCGCCGCGCTCAGGTTTGCTTACCGGGATCACCTGGGTGTTGAGCACCGGCAGGCGAATGCCATAGGTGAACTTGTTGACCAGGATAAAATCGCCCACCTTCAAGGTGGGGATCATAGAGCCAGAGGGAATTTGAAACGGCTCAACCAAAAACGAGCGCAGGAAAAACACAATAAACAACACAGGAAAAAACGATTTTGAATACTCCACCAGCACCGGTTCTGTCGCTGCCAGAGCTCTGGCCTGGTTATAGGCGGACTGCATATCCGCCGAGGCAAGGTCATGGCTGGAGAACTGGTTTTCCACCGCCGCCAGTTTGTCCTTGCGCGCGCGCGCCAGCACCAGAATATCGTAAAGCCAGACAGCGCCGGTTATCAGCACCAGCAGTGTCAGAATTAACGGGAGGTTCAAATAGCTCATCAAAAATCCTTAGCTGTTAACGACGGTATTAGCTGTCAATTTTAAGTACAGCAAAGAAGGCCGCCTGTGGAATCTCCACGTTACCCACTTGCTTCATGCGCTTTTTACCGGCTTTTTGTTTTTCCAAAAGCTTTTTCTTACGGGTGGCGTCGCCGCCGTAACACTTGGCCAATACGTCTTTACGCAGGGCTTTTACGGTAGAGCGAGCCACAACTTGCCCACCAATAGCCGCCTGAATGGCCACATCAAACATCTGCCGTGGAATCAGGTCTTTCATTTTTTCCACCAGCGCGCGGCCCATATACTGCGCCTTGTCGCGGTGCACGATGATGGCCAGGGCATCCACTTTATCGCCATTAATCAACACATCCAGGCGCACCAGTTTTGCCGATTGGAAGCGCAGGAAGTTGTAGTCCAGCGAGGCAAAGCCGCGGCTGACTGACTTCAAGCGATCGAAGAAGTCGGTAACCACTTCGTTCATGGGCAACTCGTAGCGCACGGCCACTTGCGAACCGGTGAACTGCAGATCTTTTTGTACGCCGCGCTTTTCCACGCAGAGGGTAATGACGTTACCCAGGTGCTCTTGCGGCACCAGGATATTGGCCTCAACAATTGGCTCGCGCATTTCGGCGATGCTACCCGGGTCCGGCAACTTGGACGGGTTGTCGACCATAATAGTTTCGCCCTTGGTGGTTTCAATTTCGTAAACCACGGTGGGGGCGGTAGTAATCAGGTCGAGGTTGTATTCGCGCTCCAGGCGCTCCTGGATGATCTCCATGTGCAGCATACCGAGGAAGCCGCAGCGAAAACCAAAGCCCAGTGCATCCGAGCTTTCTGGCTCGTAAAACAGAGAGGCGTCGTTGAGAGTAAGTTTGGCCAGAGCTTCGCGGAAAGACTCAAAGTCATCGGAGCTGACCGGGAACATACCGGCATACACCTGAGGTTTGATTTTTTGGAAACCGGCCAGGGCTTCCACCTCGGGGGTTTGCGCATGGGTCAGGGTATCGCCCACGGGCGCGCCGTGAATGTCTTTAATACCGGCAACCACAAAGCCCACTTCACCGGCTTTTAGCTCTTTAAGTTGCAGGGGTTTAGGGGTAAATACACCCAGGCCATCAACCAATTGGGTTTTGCCAATGGTTTTAGCGATGATCTTGTCTTTAAGTTTCAGCGTGCCTTGCACCACACGCACCAGCGAGACTACGCCGAGATAGTTATCAAACCAGGAGTCGATAATGAGCGCTTGCAGGGGCGCATCTACATCACCCTGGGGTGGTGGCACCAGGCGCACCAGCTCTTCCAGCACATCTTCCATACCCAGACCGGATTTGGCCGAGCAGCGCACGGCTTCCATGGCATCCAGACCGATGATGTCTTCGATCTCCTGGGCGACACGCTCTGGCTCTGCCTGGGGCAGGTCCATTTTGTTCAGTACCGGAATAACTTCCAGGCCCTGTTCAATGGCGGTATAGCAGTTGGCTACCGACTGGGCTTCCACTCCCTGAGCCGCATCCACCACCAGCAGCGCACCTTCACAGGCCGCCAGGGAGCGAGACACTTCATAGGTAAAGTCCACGTGACCTGGGGTATCAATAAAATTGAGCTGATAGGTTTTGCCATCGCGCGCCTTGTAGTTAAGGGTCACGCTGTGGGCCTTGATAGTAATACCCCGCTCGCGCTCAAGATCCATGGAATCCAGAACCTGGGCCTCCATTTCACGGTCGGACAGGCCGCCACAGAGCTGGATGAAACGGTCGGCAATGGTGGATTTACCATGGTCGATGTGGGCGATGATCGAAAAGTTGCGGATATGGCTGAGGTCGGTCACAGATGCTTAAACTACAAAAGGTATGAATACTATCCCCGGAGGCCTGGATACAGCTCGGGGGGGCGAAAAGTTGGGCGGCATTCTAGCCTATTTACCCCCCAGGCGCTAAGGGAATCGCGCGACCTAGGCAGCCACTAACGCCAGGGGTCGACCCAGGCACAAACTGAAGGTGCCGCGGCCAACTCGCTCCAGACGAATAAACTGGCAGCGCTCGGCCAGGCGACGGCGCAGCAGTATCAGCCGCGCCTCCAGATTATCGTCCAGATCAGGCAATTTAAGGCACTTGTCCAGGCGCAACTCGCGGTTGCTGAACTGGGTGCGCCCCTCCTCCATATGGATTTGCAGCAGGCGCCAGAGAATCGCACCTGCCACCCCCTTAATCAGGTAGTCCTGATCGATAAACACACTGTGATTTTCGGCAAAGTAGCGGATTTGCACCAGATCGCCCTCGCCATCCGCGAGCACCAGGCCAGCCCTGGGCTGCTC
>CBIMZH010000058.1:0-9558 GCA_966248255.1 uncultured Cellvibrio sp. | reverse complement strand
CGATCAAGGGCAACCACACCGCCATGAAAAGCGGCATGCTAGGCGCCGAGGTAGTCGCCGCCGCCATTGCCCAGGGGCGCAGCAATGACCTGTTGATCGAGTTCGCCCAAGCCTATAAAAACTCCTGGCTCTACCAGGAGCTGTGGCGTCAGCGCAACCTGGCACCGGCGCTGGATAAATGGGGCTATGCAATCGGCGGTCTCTACGGTCTGGTTGATCAAATGTGCCGCGGCAAACTGCCCTGGACACTGCGCAGCCGCCAGGCCGACCACAGCTGCCTTAAGCCTGCAGCAAACCTCCCCCCCATTGACTACCCAACGCCAGACGGCAAGATCAGCTTTGATTTAGCGACCTCCCTGCAGCTGGCCAGCGTGGCTCACAGTGAAAACCAACCCTGCCATCTGCAACTAGTAGACGCCGAGGCGCCAATCCAGCACAATTTGCGCGTCTATGATGAACCAGCGCAGCGCTACTGCCCTGCCGGTGTCTATGAAGTCCTGGATGTGGATAAGGGCAAGCCCAGATTCCAGATCAACGCCCAAAATTGCATACACTGCAAAACCTGCGACATCAAAGATCCCCAACAAAATATTCGCTGGGTACCGCCTGAAGCCGGTGGTGGCCCGCACTATTCCAAGTCCTGATTTTTCCAAAAGGTAATTTCCAATGCGTATCGGCAAATTTGTGTCGGTGGTTTGCGTGTGTCTGGCACTCTCGGCATGCGCCTCTGTGTTAATTGGCAATAAAGCTCAATCCATGATGATGAAAGCTCTGTTCAAGCCGCTGATTGGCTTTGATCCCACGGAAGTGAAACTGCTAGAAAACCCCATGATTAAAGGCCGTATGCAAGCGCTGCTGGGCGACAAGTACGAACCCACCATGAAGCTGTTGAATACCGCACAGGAGATTCAACGCGAAGGCGCCCTCTTTTATGTCGCCTCCCGCTATGCCCCGGCACAGGTTCAACAGATCACCGATAAGGCGGGTATGATCTGGAACTCGGACACCAACCAAATGGCAGTAATGCTGATTAAAGATGGCAAACCGGAAATATTCTCCGAGCAGATTGCCGACGCCAAAGAAAAGCTGGTTCCCAGCCTGCCCAACGAATTGCAAATCGCCTATGACAAGGCCAAAGCCGCACAGGATGCAGCGGCCAATGCCCGCGAGTCACTGCTGGAAAAATCTGCCAATGCGCTGGGCAACCAGCTGGGCGTAGATGGCCAAAACCTGCAGCCGCTGACCCCCAGCAAAGAATCCGCTGAAGACGCACTGCAACAAGAGCTGTTAAAAGAAGCCACCCCCTGATTTTTTAAACCCAGGTGTAACAGCCGCGCCTTGCGCGCATCCCATAGCTAACTCGTTTAGTTAAACTTTTTAGGGATGCGCGCACTATGTTCAACTTACTCCCCCGCTTTAACCACCACCTGGGTCAGGCCAATCGACAAATTGCCGCCCTGGCAATTCGCCTTTATCTGGTGCCCATTTTTTGGATGGCGGGCACCAGTAAATTCAACCACTTTGACGATACGGTAAGCTGGTTCGGCAATAGCGACTGGGGACTCGGCCTGCCTTTGCCCTGGCTTATGGCGGCACTGGCCACAGCGACCGAACTGGCCGGTGCCGTGCTTTTATTGCTTGGGTTATTTACTCGCTTAATTTCTATCCCGCTGGCGGTGACCATGCTGGTGGCCATTTTCAGTGTCCACTGGCCCAATGGCTGGCAAGCCATAGCCGATCCCCAGGGGCCTTTCGCTAACCAACAGGTGCTGGAATCCTCCGCCAAGCTGCTGCGCGCGCGCGAACTCTTACAAGAGTACGGCAACTACGACTGGCTTACCGCCAGTGGCAAGTTTGTCATTCTGAATAACGGCATTGAGTTTGCTGCCACCTACCTCATCATGCTGATCGCGCTTATAGGGCTTGGCGCTGGCAACTATGTAAGCCTGGACTATTGGTTGGCAATAAGCCTTAGGAAAGGCAAGCAGCCGTGGGCGGCAAATCATTAACAGCGGTAAGCGCAAGTGCTAAGCTTGGGCAAAGTTTTATTAGACCCATTAAATGCCACCAGCCACCGCACAGCTGCAACCTTCGGATGACGCGCTAATCGATCGCTTAATTGCGGGCGACGAGCGCGCATTTAGCACACTCATCAAACAACACCATGGCTTAATGCTCAACATTGCTCGCGCCATTATTGGCGATGCCTTTGCCGAAGATGTGGTACAGGAGGCCTGGTGCAAAGTGCATGCGCATATCGCTGGTTTTGAGCGCCGCTCCGCGCTGCGCACCTGGCTTATTTCCATAGTCAGCAACGAGGCCAAGTCGCGTCTGCGCCGTGAATCGCGCCAGGTTTCACTGGAGCAATTGGATGGAGAAACTCCCGGCAGTTATCTGGACGGCGAGCGGTTTAAATCAGATGGTCATTGGCGCGCACCTATCGCCCACTGGGGCATTGAATCTCCCGATGCGCTTATGGAAGAGCGACAGCTGCACAGATGTATCAATAAAACCCTTGAGCTTTTGCCCACCACGCAAAAAGCAGCATTTATACTGCGCGATCTCGAACAGCTACCTTTCGATGAAATTTGTAATATTTTGCAGGTCAGCGCATCCAATATCAGGGTCTTGGTTCACCGCGCGCGATTAACCCTGATGCAAGTGATAGATAGATACCAGGAGACAGGCACATGCTGAGTTGTAAAGATGTGGCCCAGCGGGCAAGCCAGATCCTGGAACTGGATGCAAAGGCCAGCTTGAAATGGCAAATGCGCCTGCACCTGTTGATGTGCGCCAATTGTCGGCGCTTTATTCGCCACCTGCGCATTACCCAAAAGCTGGTGCCCAGGATTGTTAATGCAACCGGCGCGGAGCTGACAGACGCAGATGCGGATGTGGTGTTGGCCAGGATAAAAGCGCGCAACCGCAGCAAGCAATAACTCAATCGAAACGCATATCCGGCGGCAGGTTAATATTGCGCGGGTAATTGGGCCTCTGCCCCTTGCCTTTACGATAATTGCGCAGCTGAAATACATAGGCCAGTACTTGCGCCACCGCTAAATACAGCCCCGCCGGAATACTCTGATCCAATTCTGTAGTGTAAAAAATAGCTCGCGCCAAGGCGGGCGACTCCATAACTTCCACCTTGTGCGCCTGGGCAATTTCGCGAATTTTAAGCGCTATATTATCGCCACCCTTGGCCAAAAGTATGGGCGTGTCCATAGTTTCCGGGTCATATTTCAGCGCAACGGCAAAGTGCGTCGGGTTGGTAATCACCACATCGGCCTCGGGCACCTTGGCCATCATCCGCCGCTGGGCAATTTCACGTTGCAATTGACGAATACGGCCTTTTACTTCTGGTTTTCCATCTGTGTCCTTGGCTTCGTCTTTTAAATCCTGACGCGACATCTTGAGCTTTTTGTTGTACTCATAGATCTGCAAAGGCACATCAATAGCTGCAATTAAAATTGTAACCGCCGCCAGTGCGATAGTGGCAAAAATAGAAATTTCCAGAGAGTGCAAAATGGCATTGATGGGGTCCTCGTCGGTCAGGCGAAACATATCCTGGGCATAGAATTTTAGTAGCCAAATAGTAGCCACCAAAATCACAAACACCTTGCCCAGCGCCTTACCCAGTTCAACTAGAGATTTAGCAGAAAAAATACGCTTTAACCCTGCCCAAGGGTCCATGCGGCTAAAGTTGGGTTGCATGGCTTTGGCGCTCATAATCCAGCCGCCCAGCGCTATGGGGCCGACAATCGAGGCCAAGAGCAACAAGCCCATCAGCGGCGCGATACTTAATAGCCCCTGATAGATAGCGCGCACCAAATGGGCGATCATACTGCTGGGGTCAAATATATCAGCGCGACTGATGGTAAAACTCTCACGCGTAATACCAATTATTTTTTTGCCCATAAAACCGGCAAACACATAAAGCCCTATTGCCGCCAGCAGCAATACGGCAGTTGTGGTTAAATCCCTTGAGCGGGGAATCTGGCCTTCTTCGCGGGCTTTTTCAACGCGCCGCGAACTGGCCTCTTCCGTTTTTTCCTGACCACTGTCGTCTTCTTCGGCCATTAGGGCACCTCAACCAGATTGCGCAATGCGCCTATGCCCTCATCCATAATCTGGAAGAAAACTGGCAGAAAGTTGCCCAGGCTGTACCACATAAGTGCCAGACCAAAAATCAGCGTAATAGGAAAGCCAACGGAAAAAACATTCATCTGCGGCGCCGAGCGACTCATCACGCCAAAGGACATATTAACGATCATTAACGAAGTAAACAGCGGCAGCGCGATAAGAAGCGCGGCGCTAAAAAGCCAGGAGCCCAGCTGCACAATCGCCAACAGCTTTTCACTGGAGATACCCGGCCCGGCAATGGGGAAATGGGTAAAGCTATCGATTAATAACTGCAATACCACCAGATGACCATTAATAGATAAAAACAGCAAAGTGGAAAGCAGCAAATAAAATTGCGAGAGAATGGTAACGCTGACGCCGCTGGAGGGGTCATTCATAGAGGCAAAACCCAAGCCCATTTTTAACGCAATAAACTGCCCAGCCAGCAAAAACACCTGTAGCACCAACTGCATGGTAAAACCCAGCGCCAGACCAATTAATACCTCTTTTGCCACCAGCAAAAAGCCCTGAACCGACATTAGCGAAATAACCGGCGCTGGCGGCAATACAGGGACCAGCAAAATAGTGGTGAACAGCATGAGTATGAGGCGCATGCGCGCGGGCACAGTGCGCGCACCAATTACCGGAACGGCAAAGTAAAAAGCGCCAATGCGCAACATCGGCCAAATATATTGACCGATAAACTGCATCAACTGATCTTCACTGATTAGCAGTTCGCGCATGGCTTATGCTCAACCAATTAAATTGGGCACGCTGGAGTAAAGCCGATTAAAGAGATCCATAAACTTGGATAGCAGCCAGGGGCCAGCAATCATCAGGGTGATGATGGTCACCAGCAGGCGGGGTAAAAAACTCAGGGTTTGTTCGTTAATCTGGGTTGCGGCTTGAAACATACTCACAATCAAGCCAACCACCAGGCCCGGGCCAACAATCACAATTAACATAAGTATTGTGAGAAAGAAGGCATCCGCAAAAATATCCATCACCACTTCGGGAGTCATATGCCTTACCTCTATACGCCATAACTCGCGGCCAGGGTGCCGACTATCATCGCCCAGCCATCGACCAGCACAAACAGCATTATTTTAAACGGCAGGGAAATAATTAGCGGCGAGAGCATCATCATACCCATGGCCATGAGCACGCTGGATACCACTATATCGATAATCAAAAAGGGGATAAAAATAATAAAACCAATTTGAAACGCAGTTTTTAATTCACTGATGATAAATGCCGGCACCAAAATACTAAATGGTGTGTCTTCCGGGGTGGCAATGGGCGCCTGCTTGGCAATACCAGCAAATAATTGAATATCTGAATCGCGAGTTTGCGCCAGCATAAAGGCGTGGAAAGGGGCTGCCGTTTTTGCCAAAGCCTCCTGCGCGCCAATTTGCTCATTTATATACGGCTGAAGTGCATCGCGATTAACCTTATCAAAAACAGGCTGCATAATAAAAAACGTTAAAAACAAAGCCAGACCAATCAATATCTGGTTGGATGGCGACTGCTGCAAACCCAGCGCCTGGCGCAAAATGGAGAATACTATGATGATGCGCGTAAAGGAGGTCATCATCATCAACAGCGCTGGCAAAAAGGTCAGCGCGGTCATTATCGCCAGAATTTGCAGGGTAACCGTGTACTCCTGGGTGCCGTCCTTGTTGGTTTTAACGGTTAATGCCGGCAAGCCGGGTATTGCCGGCAGCGAGCCCAATTGACTGGGTGAAGTTTGAGTTAGCGGCAGGTTATTGGCTGCACTATTTTGCGGACCAGTGGTTTGCGCCATAGCCAATCCGGACAAGGCACCACAAAGCAAGATCAGCAGCCAGCCCATTAAGCGCCGGGAAAAATATTTGGAGCACCAGGTCGCGAGCATGTTTAGGCTCCCTTCCCGGGCAGATCACCCGGGTTTTCGCCGACACCCGCTTGAGTGGCAGATTTTTTCTGCTGCAGAATTTCCATCAATTTGCGCCCAAACTCAGAATTGGGCGCACTACTTTCCGCCAGTATGACCGGCTCCTCAAATTCGTGCAGACAGCTTATATGTGTGGCGGTCACACCCAATAGCAGCTGCTTGCCTGCAACATCTACCAGAATCAAACGCTCGCGCGTACCCAGTGCCAGGCTAGTCAAAATTTTCATTTGGCTATTCTGGATAAAGCCACCAGCCCCGAAGCGACGAATAAACCAGGAGGCACCCAGAATTAGCACCACAATAAAACCCAGCGCCAGAGTTACGCTGAGCAAATGCGAACCCGTGCCCGACTGTGAAGCACCACTGGCAGAGCCGTAAAGAGATGTAGCTTTTACCCCTGCCGGCGATGCGCTGCTCGCGACTGAACCTGGCACTGCCACAGTTTCCTGTGTCGCGGCATCTGCAGAGGCCTGAGCAGCTGCAACTGACTGACTTGAAACCTGCGCCTGATCAGCGGCCTGTAACTGGCTGGAGGCCAGTTGCGCCGATTGTGCAACGCAAACACTTGCAGAAAAACCAAGCGCCACGGTGATCGCACAAGCTGCAATTGTTTTACAGGGCACAGAGCGAGCAATAATTGACATTATCATGATAAGCATAGAGCTCGTAAGCAGAAGCGGCAGCGCGGTGGCTGCCGCTGTAATAGAGAAATTAGCGCAGCTTTTTAATGCGCTCCGCGGGGCTGATTACATCGGTCATACGTATACCAAATTTTTCGTTTACCACCACCACTTCACCGTGGGCGATAAGGGTTCCGTTAACCAATACATCCAGTGGCTCCCCAGCGAGGCGATCCAGTTCAATAACTGAACCCTGGTTCAACTGCAACAGGTTGCGAATGGTGATAGAGGTGCGTCCAACTTCCATGGAGATAGACACAGGAATATCCAAAATAACATCCAGATCTGGATTTCCCGTGGCTTTTACTGGCTCTGCCGTCAGCTCTTCAAAGGAGACAGGGTTAGCCATCTCTTCATCAACTTGCGCCTGCTCGGCCATGGCAGCAGCCCAATCATCTGCCATTGCATCCTGATCTAAATCATCATCATTTGCCATTTGTATCACCCTTCTGACCTGGTCGCGCCGCAGTGACATTGTAGGCACTGCTGCGATCTATAAACTCATTTATTTTTAAGGCAAGGTGGCCATTGTGCTGGCCGATTTGCGTACGAAACATGGGCACACCGTTGGCGGTAATGACATGATAATCCGGTAACTCTACGGGACTAATATCGCCCGCTTTAAGCGAGACTATATCGCGCAGGGTAATGTCCCGAGTCACCAGGTCACATTCCAAGTCAACCTTGGCCGACAATACATCTTCGCGCAGTGCGCGCACCCAGCGCTCATCCTGCTCATCGCTGTCGCTCTGTAAGCCGGCATCCAGCACTTCGCGGATTGGCTCAACCATCGAATAGGGAACAGTGATATGCATTTCGCCACCACCGCCATCCAGTTCAATATGGAAAGTGCTTACCACTACCACTTCACTGGGGCTGACGATGTTAGCCATTGAGGGGTTAACTTCCGAATGCACGTATTCAAAGCTAATGGGAAACACAGCTTTCCAGGCTTCGGTCAAATCGACAAATGCTTGGTTGAGTACCATTTGCACTACGCGCAGTTCGGTAGGGGTAAATTCGCGGCCTTCAATTTTGGCGTGACGACCATCGCCGCCAAAAAAGTTATCTACCAGTTTAAACACCAGGCGAGCATCAAGAATAATCAGTGCCGTACCGCGCAGCGGGCGAAACTTGACCATATTCAAGCTGGTGGGAACATAGAGCGTGTGGACGTATTCGCCAAATTTTTGAATTTGAATACCGCCCACAGAGACATCTGCCGTGCGCCGCAATAAATTAAACATACTGATGCGGGTGTAGCGGGCAAAGCGCTCGTTAATCATCTCCAGGGTGGGCATGCGCCCACGCACAATGCGATCCTGGCTGGTTAAATCATAGGTTTTAACCGTGCCCGGATCCTCACTGGATTCGGTATCTATATCGCCGTCATCAACACCGTGTAATAGCGCATCAATTTCGTCTTGTGAAAGTAAGTCTTGCACCTTGGCAAACCCTATTGCATAACAAAATTGGTAAACAAAACCTGCTCGACATTGGGATAGTCCACAGGTTGCTTTTTATCGTCTTCAGTTGCGCTGGCGGCCTGCTCTTTTTGCAGCACGCTGCGAATCTCCGCCAGGGCCTCAGCCCTTAGGGCCTCTTTGCCTTCAGGCGTTTGCAAACTGTCAAATTCTTTACTGCTTAACAACATCACCAGGCCATTGCGAATGACCGGCATATGCAACTTAAGCAAGGGTTCTAATGCAGCGTCGCGATACAGCAGGGTTATTTGTGCCTGCAAAAAGCGCTGCCGACCGTTGACATTAAAATTGATGGTAAAGTTTGGCTCCAGCGCATAGTAAATGGCTGGCGCTAATGGCTCTGGCCCCTTGTCTTGCGGCACCGGCTCGGCAGTTGGCCCGTGGCCGAGAAATTTCAGCGCAGCCAGAGTGCCCCCGACAGATACAGCAACCAGTAACAGCGCCAGGCCCACTATAAGGAATAGCTTTTTCTTGCCAGCTTTTTTCTCTGCGCTTGCGCTATCTGCTGCTTTTGGTGGGGCTGCCGCCATGTCAAAACTCCGTCATATATCCGTTAAATAGAAATGAGCAATACTTATGCCAGTGTCCTATTAGGGACTCCAGGCACTAGCTTAGCAGTGACAGCAGGTAATGTGACTAGGGGACGGGAAAAATCGATAAATTAGCCCCATTCGCCGTCGAATAGGGCCAGGAAAAGCAGTCGAGTGATCAGTAAGCAGTCAATTCTTTAAGCTGCAGCGACTAACAGGCCGGTTGGATGCGCGAAACTGTATTTGGTTTGGCATCACTTGCATATCAAGCGTAGTGATCAACCAGGCGTAGAGATGCAACCGGAGTACTGGCAACCACCTGAACAGTCTCCTCCTCCGCCTTGGTGCCAGCTTGACCATTGCCCTGCCCCTGCTCCTGACTATTGGGGTTTTGCTGGCGCTCGGAGACATCGACATTCACCAGATTCAAACCCTGCTCGGAGAACATTTCGCGCAAGCGGTTTGCCTGTTGATCCAGTGCCTCGCGCACTACCGGATGGGGACTGACAAAACTAACGCTGGCCTGATTGTCGTGCACCGCAACTTTCACATGCATGCTGCCCAGATCAGGTGGGTCCAGGCGAATTTCTGCCGCCGACAAATTTTGCGCTGCCAGCCAAAGGACTCTGTCGCCTACGGCTTGACTCCAGCCAGGTTGACCGACAGTTTGCGCCACAGAGGTTTGCACCGCGAAAGTCCGCGCAGCGGGCGACATGGAATCCAGCGGACGCGAGAGTACATCCAATGCGCTGGCTGCCGAGGCCACCGGCGAAGTCGCCGCGACAGTATCAACAACCTGGGCCGCGCCAGCA
>CBIMZH010000057.1:0-9586 GCA_966248255.1 uncultured Cellvibrio sp. | reverse complement strand
AGGACGAGCTAAAGACGAGAGTCGTTTTCTTCAAAATAGTGGACAGCAAAAAAACCGAGATTATGGTGCAGATCGAAAATGAATCTGGCACCTGGGGTGCAGCGCGTGATTATTCGCCCATGGCTCAAGCTGTATTTAACGCCCCCATACCAGCTAACCTGGCGCAAAAGCTGGGGGTTAAATCTGGCAGCTGGCCTGAAGTGTTTGGCAAAGATGCGGATGAATTTTTCCATGCTTACTACATCGCCAGTTTTTGCGATGAATTAGCTGCAGCTGGCAAGGCAATTAAAAACCTGCCCATGTATGCCAATGCCGCCCTGCGTCACCCCTTTGGTGAGGGTATTCCCGGCGTGAACTTTGAAAGTGGTGGCCCGGTGCACACCTCTATTCCCGTTTGGCGTGCCGCAGCGCCCCATTTGGATATGGTATCGCCAGACATTTACAACACTGACCACCAGGTGGTGAGCAAGTGGCTGGAATTTTATTCCCAGCCCAACAACCCACTGTTTATCGCCGAGATAGGCAACAAGCAGGATTACGGTCGCTATTTGTTTGATTCCTTGGGGCACGGTGCCATTGGCTTTACCCCCTTTGGTATGGATGACACCGACTATATGAACTTCCCGCTGGGCGATCAGGTTTACAACGAGCAGACCATTGAAAATTTTGCCCAGTACTATCGCCTGTTTGCCGGCGCGGCCAGCGAGTGGGCGCGTTTGAATTACGAGAGCCAGGTCTGGGGTGTTTCCGAGCCTTTAAGCAAAGCTCAGGTGGATGCCATGAAAGCGGCGCCTGACGCCAGCCAGGCAGAAAAAGAAGCGGCCGATAAGAAAATTGCCGAAGCATTAACGCAAAAATTGGACTTGGGTTTGTGGGATGTGGAAGTGACCTATGGTCGCCCCATGTTCTGGATTGAACCGCCCAAAGGCAATGACCCTGCGGCTGGCGGTGCGGCCATAGCCAAGTTGAGCGACAACGAGTTTTTGGTTACTGCCTTTAAAGCCCGCGTGGACTTCAAGGCCTCGCAAGAATTGGCTGGGCAAAAATATTTGATCGATCGCGTAGAAGAGGGTCATTACGAAAAAGGCCAGTGGGTAATGGATCGCGTGTGGAACGGCGATCAGGCGGATTGGGGTCTAAACTTCACCTCACGCCCTCATCTGCTCAAGGTCAAAATGGCCACTTATACAACAAAGTAATATTGGGTAATTTTTACAAAAACAATGGTAAAGCGAGGATACAACAATGACATCTGCTAATCAGTGGATCAAAGCCTGCGTGCTGGGGGTCGCCTCTGTCGCCCTGCTGCAGGCCTGTTCCAAGCACGAAGAGACAAGTGCGGCCAAACCCGCCAGCGAGCAAGTTCAAGCGCTGGCAACCTTTGAAAAAACTGCCAATGGCGTAGTGCTTAGCCTGGCCCAGGGGCAGGTTAAAAAAGTTCGCCTGCAGGTGATGTCTGACAGCATCATCCGTGTAACTGCACTGCCGGGTGACGACTTTGGTGTAATTCCCCAAAGTATTCAGGTGGTGGCTGAGCCGGACGCCGGCGTTGCCTTTGATGTGGCTCAAGAGGGTAATAGCCTGGTGCTTAAAACGGCCAAGGTAATTGCCAAGGCTTCACTGCTGGATGGCACTGTCAGTTTTTACGATGCAACTGGCAAAGAGCTGCTGCACGAAGAGAACCGTGGCACTTTTGGTCAGGTGACTGCCGACCCAATCACTCCGGCGGCCAACTCCTACGCTATTCGTCAGGAATTTAATCGCGGCAGCGATGAAGGCTTTTTCGGCCTGGGTCAACACCAGAATGGCCAGGTAAATTACGCCGGTGAAAACGTTGAGCTGACCACTTACAACCTGGTTATCTCCATTCCCTATGTGCTGTCCAGCCGCAACTATGGCGTACTCTGGGATAACAACTCGGTGACCCGTTTTGGCGACCCACGCGAAACCCAGCCTTTGGCTACCAACCTTAAGTTGTACGACGCCAATGGCAACCCAGGCGGTTTGACTGCGCGCTATTATCAGGGCGACGAGTTAAAACTGACTCGCGTTGAATCAGATCTGGATTATCAATTTTTAAGTAACAACAGCGTGCGCGAGCACCCGCTGCCCGCCGAAGTAAAAGACGATGGCACCCTGCGCGTTGAGTGGGAAGGCAGTATCGAAGCGGAAACCTCAGGTGTACATCACTTTAAAATGTACTCCTCTGGCTATGCCAAGCTGACTATCGATGGCGAGACTGTTCTCGATCGTTTCCGCATGAACTGGAACCCCTGGTACCACACCTACAACACCACTATGAAAACGGGCGAGAAAAAGTCTGTAAAAGTAGACTGGACCCCCGGTGGCGGTTACTTCCGTTTGACTCACCTGGACCCTATGCCTGCGGCTGAGCAGGGTGAGCTGTCACTGGCCTCGGATACGGGCAAGGCGATTGATTACTACTTTGTTGCCGGTCAAAACAAAGATGACCTGGTTGCTGGCTACCGTCACCTGACCGGTAAAGCGATCATGCTGCCCAAGTGGGTTTACGGTTTCTGGCAGAGCCGTGAGCGTTACAAAACCCAAGAGGAAATTACCGACACCTTTAAATACTATCGCGATAAAAAAATCCCGATCGACAATATCGTATTGGATTGGTCTTACTGGCCGGAAGATGCCTGGGGCAGCCACGACTTTGATAAAAAATATTTCCCCGATCCAAAAGCCATGACCGATAAAATTCACGCTATGCACGGCAATATTATGATTTCCGTGTGGCCAAAGTTTTATCCGACTACCGACAACTACAAAGAGCTGAATGCCAAAGGCTATATGTTCAACAAAAATCTGGACGAGAAAAACCTCGACTGGATTGGCCCAGGCTACCTGAACGCTTTCTATGATCCCTACACCAAAGAAGCGCAGGAAATTTTCTGGAAGCAAATCAGCCAGAAAATTAACTCCAAAGGTTTTGATGCCTACTGGCTGGATGCGGCTGAGCCGGACATTCACTCCAACCTGTCGTTCACCAAGCGCAAAGAGTTGATCAGCCGCGAAGGTGGTATAGGTTCTGGTGCTGAGTACTTCAACTCTTACGCGGTACCCAACGCGACTGCTGTTTACGAAGGTTGGAAAAAAGAATCTCCAGAGAAGCGCTCCTTTATTTTGACTCGCTCAGGTTTCGGCGGTATTCAGCGCACTGGCGCGGCGGTATGGAGTGGTGACACTTCCTCTCGCTGGAACAACCTGAAAGAGCAGGTAGGTGCAGGTGTTGGCATCAGCATGGCCGGTATGCCCAACTGGAGTTTTGATATTGGCGGCTTCACCCCGGAAGACAAGTATCGTAACGGCGGTAAAGACGGTGCCTGGGCATTGAATGTAAATGATCTGCGTCCAGAGCTGGTTGCCGATTGGCAGGAACTGAACGTGCGCTGGTTCCAGTTTGGCGCTTTTGTGCCGCTGTTCCGCTCACACGGTCAATCGCCTTATCGCGAAATTTTCAGCCTGGCCAATGAAGGTACCGAGGTGTACAACATCCTCGAAGATACCATCAAACTGCGCTATCGCCTGATGCCTTACGTTTACACCCTGGCGGGCGACACCTATCAGAAAGATGGCACCATGATGCGTGGCCTGGTAATGGATTTCCCCAACGACCGCAAGGCTTGGGATATCAACACCCAGTACATGTTTGGCCCAGCCTTCCTGGTTAACCCAGTGTATGAAAACAAGGCGCGCTCTCGCGAAGTTTATCTGCCTGAAGGCGCCGACTGGTACAACTTCTACACCGGCGAAAAACTGCAGGGTGGCCAAACCCTCAATGCCGATGCACCCTTGGCTCGCATGCCGCTGTTTGTTAAAGCTGGCTCGATTGTACCTACTGGTCCAGCCATTCAGTACACCGACGAAGGCTTGAATGCGCCCCTGTTAATCACTGTGTACACAGGTGCAAACGGCGAGTTTGATATCTATGAAGATGATGGTCGCTCCACCAAGTACGAAAGCGGTGAGTGGTCGCGCATTCCTGTGAGCTACAACGACGCTACTGGTACTTTGACCATTGGCGACCGCGTGGGCAGCTTCACCGGCATGGCCAGCGAGCGCAAAATTCGCGTGCGCTTTATCTCTGGCGCTACCGCTGATGCTACCGACTTTGATAAGGCCCCAGCAGAAGCTGTAACCTATGACGGTACATCTGTTAGCGTAAAACGCGCTCGCTAACTAGCCGCTGCGTTGCAATCAATAAAAAGCCCCGCAATTGCGGGGCTTTTTATTATCTGGCGTTTAATCGTCTGATGTTTAATTAGCTAATTAAATGCTTTGGTTTAGGGCAATTGCGCACTGGTAAGAATACCCGTACCCGCTTGCGTTGGCACACTGGTATTGATATTAGCGCTGGCTTCGGCGCTGTAGCTATAGGGCACTGTATAGCTGCCGTTATTGGCTGGGGCCGCATTGGTAACATCGCTATAACTATTGTCGAGCAGGTTCCAAAAGCCGCTAGTGGTGTTTGACGAGGTATAAAAATAACCGAAGGTGTATTTAGTGCCCTGCACATAGTTGCCTTCAATTAAGCCTTCGGCGCCCTGGCGCAGGTTGAACACCGAATCCACACGAGTGGCCTTGCCATAGAGTGTGGGAATAGTGCCCAGCACATAGTTGTTGTAGAAATGGCCCTTGCCATAGCGCAACAGCGGAATACGGCTGATGATGTCCTTAAAGTAATTGTGGTGCAGGGTGATGCGTGTTGCTGAGTCACCGTTTTCGGCGGTATCGCTGGAGCCAATCAAGATAGCTTTCCAGTGATCGTGGATATAGTTATTGGATAGGGTAATAAACGAGGCACCGTTTTTAATATCAATCAGGCCATCGTAAAAATCCTTCGCATCATATTCGTCTACCACGCCATCGGCTACTTCATTGGGGCCACTAAAGTCGTAGACTTCACTGGGTGTCAGTGAAGAGTAAAGCTCGCAGTGGTCGATCCACACATGGCGGCCACCGTTAATGCTGATGGCATCGTTGCCTGTGCCTTCCGCTACCAGCAGCGTATTGCTGCCGTCTTTAATGGCTACCGCCACTACCTCGCTCAAAATCAAATTGCGCAAAATATAATTTTGGCCGCTGAGTTTCAGCTCGATATTTTTTAAATGGCCGGGGCTGTCGGCATCACCGTAAATGGTAGTGTTGGAAGGCACATTAAGGCTTTCGCTGGGGTTGCCGCTGTTGTCGATTAAACCCGATACTTTAATCAGCAGAGGGCCAGTGCCTGCGAGTGCTGTCTTAAGCTCGTTTAAGCTGGTTACTGTGGTCAGGCTGGCGCCAGCACCGCCGGTTAGCGTGTAAGGCGTTGCTGTATCGCTCTGTACTGCAGCAAAGCCCACCAGGTCTGCCGGTTGGCTGGCGTTGCTGGGAATAAAGCGCGCTTTTACATTTAAGTTGCTGTTAATCGCAAAGCTGTATTCGCTTTGGGTGGAAGGCGCATCGCCAATCCAGGAGTCGAATTTATTATTCGCGCCTGCGCTGGCGGTGAGGGTGACATTGGTGTTGGGCAGATAAAAATCCTGCTCTGGCGACAGGCTCAAGCTGCCTTCACCCGCGGCAATTCCCGTAGTCAGGGTGTAAAGCACAGTGGTGCCACCGCCTTCGCTAATAGTGTCGCTACCAGTTATTTCCAGGTGCTCCAGGTTAGGCAGGCCTTTTATAGTGCCAGCAGCAAAGGCCCCAGCTGTACCACCGCTACCTGTACGGGTATAGGTGATGGTGCGTTCATAGCCGGGCGTGTTTACTGCCACCAGGCGAATATCATTGTCACCCTGATTAAGCGCTACGCTGATGTAGTTGGTATAGGCGTAAGTATTCCACTTGCCGTCAGTTGCACCTGTGTAGGCGAACTCGATTATCTGGTCATCATCCACCTGCACTTTAATGCCATTTACGTAAAGCCAGGAATCGCGCAAATTGGTTTCTGTACCGCCAAAGGCATAGTGCACTCGCACCTGATAGGTGCCGCTACTGGCGACGTTTACCGAATAGTCAACAAAGGCCGAGGTGGCCGGTGTGGTGCTGGTGTCATTGCCCAGGCCCTGGAGCACACCCAGGCCGCCATTGGTGCCTGTGTAAGCTGTGCTGGGGAAATAGGAGACGATTGCCGGTGAGTTCTCTTCAATTTTTAACAGTGCACTTATGGCGCTGGATGAAGATGAACTTGCCTCAGAGCTGCTGGAGGATTCCGGGCTAGAACTGGAGGAAGAGCTAATTGAAGAGCTTGAAAGCTCGCTGCTGCTGGATGAAGACTCAACAATCGAGCTGGTACTACTGCTAATAACTGAGGACTTGGAGCTGGAGGTGCTTGCTGAGCCTCCGCCACCGCCGCCACAGGCGCTAAGAGCACTTGCCAGTGCGCAGGAAATTAAAACGGATTTCAAGCCAGTGCGGCCCGAGTAAAAATGCAACATGCTGCCTCCTAAAAGGTAGATGTGCCTGGGACCGAGACAGGCGGGTTAGGGTTTTTATAATTATGATTAAATGATTTTTAAAATTATTGGCGCCTAGTCTAACTACCAGCCAGTCAATCTTCAACCAAGTAATTTGTTCTTTAGATTGATTGAATTGTGAGCAGTCTGCAGGTGTTTTGCTGTTCTCTGCGCACAAAAAATACGCCCGCACAAAAAAATACACCCGCACAAGGCGGGTGTATTTAGTTGCTCAGCTTAAAGCTTATTTCACATCAAAGCGGTCGAGCATCATCACCTTGTTCCAGGCGCTGATAAAGTCGCGCACGAACTTCTCGCGACCATCGTTAGCCGCATAGACTTCGGCAATTGCGCGCAGCTCAGCTTGTGAACCAAAGGCCAGGTCAACCGGCGTGGCTGTGTATTTCAGCTTGCCAGTTTTGCGATCAACACCTTCATACAGGCCTTCGGTTTTTGCCGATTTTTTCCACTGGGTGGACATATCCAGCAGGTTGACGAAGAAGTCGTTGCTCAGAGTGCCGACTTTATCGCTGAACAGGCCATTCTTGCTGCCATCGCTATTGGCGCCCAGGGCGCGCATACCGCCAACCAGTACGGTCATTTCCGGTACGGTCAGGTTCAAGTAAGCGGCGCGTACAACCAGAGCTTCGGCAGGGGACTTGTCGCTTTCAGCTGAGTAGTAGTTACGGAAGCCATCAGCTTTGGGTTCAAGTACGGCAAAAGATTTTGCATCTGTCTGCGCCTGGGTTGCATCCACACGGCCTGGGGTGAAGGGAACTTCCAGTGCGTAGCCGCCTTTTTTGGCAGATTGCTCAACGGCAGCAACACCGCCCAGCACAATCAAATCCGCCAGCGACACTTTTTTACCGCCACTTTGCGCTTTGTTGAAATCGCTTTGGACTTTTTCCAGGGCTTTAATCACCTTGGCCGTTTCTTTAGGGTTGTTAACGGCCCAGCTGCTTTGCGGCGCTAATCGCAGACGCGCACCATTGGCGCCACCGCGCATGTCGGTGCCACGGTAGCTGGCAGCGGCTGCCCAGGAGGTTCTTACCAGCTCTTGAGTGCTCAGGCCAGTTGCGAGAATTTTACCTTTAAGCGCACTCACATCAGCACTGTTAATAACCGGGTGATCCAGTGCGGGCAGCGGATCTTGCCAAAGCAAGGCTTCGCTTGGTGCATCGGCACCCAGGTAGCGTGCGCGTGGGCCCATATCGCGGTGAGTCAATTTAAACCAGGCTTTAGCAAAGGCGAGTTCAAATTGTTTTGGATCCTGTTTAAAGCGCAGTGCAATTTTGCGGAATTCCGGATCTTCTTTCAGCGCCAGGTCGGTGGTGAACATAATGGGCGCGTGACGCTTGCTGGGGTCGTGTGCATCTGGCACCAGGTTGGCGGCTTGACCATCTTTAGGAATCCACTGAATAGCGCCAGCCGGGCTGCGAGTTTGTACCCAGTCGAAAGCAAACAGGTTGTCCAGATACTGCATGGTCCAGGTGGTGGGACTTACTGACCAGGCGCCTTCCAGGCCGCTGGTGACTGTATCTTTGCCATGGCCAGTACCGCATTTGCTTTTCCAGCCCAGGCCTTGCTCTTCAATGCCCGCGGCTGCTGGCTCTTTGCCTACACACTCTTCAGGTTTGTGCGCACCATGGGCTTTACCGAAGGTGTGACCACCGGCAATCAGCGCCAGGGTTTCTTCATCATTCATCGCCATGCCGCCAAAAGCGCGGCGAATATCTGCAGCGGCCGCCAGAGGATCAGGTACACCATTGGGGCCTTCGGGGTTTACATAAATCAAACCCATTTGCACCGCGGCCAAAGGTTTTTTCAATTCGCGTTTTTCGCCGTGGCGCTCATCGCCCATCCATTTCTTTTCGCTGCCCCAGTTAACCATTTCCACTTCCCAGTCGTCGGTGCGGCCACCGGCAAAACCGAAAGTTTTAAAGCCCATGGACTCCAGCGACACATTGCCGGTAAGCACCATCAGGTCAGCCCAGGAAATTTTGCTGCCGTATTTTTGCTTGATTGGCCACAGCAGGCGACGGGCTTTATCCAGGTTGGCGTTGTCTGGCCAGGAGTTAAGCGGTTCGAAACGCTGTTGTCCACCGGCAGCACCGCCGCGGCCATCGTATACGCGATAGGTGCCGGCACTGTGCCAGGCCATGCGAATAAAGAAGGGGCCGTAGTTGCCATAGTCCGCTGGCCACCAGTCTTGCGATTGGTTGAGCAGAGCTTTGATATCGGCTTTCACTGCGTTGATATCCAGCTTGGAGAATTCTTTGGCGTAGTCAAAATCTGCGCCCATAGGGTTAGAGGCAACACCTTGCTGACGCAGTTGGCTCAAGTCCAGCTGCTCTGGCCACCAGAAACTGTTAGTGGTGGGCTTGTTGTCTTGCGCTAAAGCGCTGCCGGCGTAAATAGCAACTGAGACTGCAAGCGTCAGCGCTGAGAGTAAGGGTGCGGGTTTTCTCAACATAAAAGTGCCCTCTGAGATTTGGGTAAATGGGTTTAATTAAAAACGGCTTAACCAGGGTGAGTGCCAGGCTAAAAAATTAGCGTTGACACGAATTGTTTTTTTATAGGAGCCAGGGGCAAAGCTATTTGTGC
This sequence comes from uncultured Cellvibrio sp., assembly GCA_966248255.1. Taxonomy (GTDB): domain Bacteria; phylum Pseudomonadota; class Gammaproteobacteria; order Pseudomonadales; family Cellvibrionaceae; genus Cellvibrio. Next base: position 524 of record CBIMZH010000057.1, on the reverse strand, counting down.
GCAAATTAATTTGCGCAACGGCTGTTGGAGAAAATGGCCACGCCCTGTTCCGGTGCAAATTATAGGAAGGCGGGGCAAAGGTTTAATTGCATTTATCGCTATAGGGGGATTAGATAAAATTTATTAATCTTTTTTAAATAAAAGGATTAATCTTCATAGCAATTAATTTGTGGCGCTAAATATTATTTTTATGAATAAAAAATAATCGCAGTTTTCTCAATCATTTTTTTAAAATTATCGACTAACCCGGGACGCGCTTGGCTAATGGTCAACTGCGGTAAAGCTATTGGATACTTTTTAAATAAATAATTTGCTGAAACAGATTAAGTGCTGAGCGTATTTATTTTTATTAGTCGAATTGCAAAAAAAACAGCAGCTATAAAAGCTGCTGTTTTTTTAAATCTGTTAGTTTTTGTGCGCTTAAGCTTTGCTCAGGTTAATTTTGCTGCAGAGAAAAACGTTTTATTTCGCCAGAATACTGGAATCAATTTCGCTTAAATTGCGACAGCCACTTAAGGCCATGG
>CBIMZH010000056.1:0-9612 GCA_966248255.1 uncultured Cellvibrio sp. | reverse complement strand
ACCGGTAGTTGTACCGCCACTTGGCGCTGTTTCCTGATAACCAATCTCTTTACCAGATTTGATAATCGCCAACTGCTTGTCAGAAGTTATTACCTTAGGCTGAGAAACGATCTCTGCATAACCTGAGCTTTCCAATGCACTTAGCTCCATATCAAGGAAAGCGCTATCCGTGAGCACGCCAACTGCAAGAGAGCCTGTAGGGTTACTTACGCCCAAATTAACCACATTATTTTCAGTCAAATTGAGCGTTCCACCATTTTGGAACCAATTTCCTGGACTAGTGCCATCCTGATCATCCAAACCTGACTGGGAGCCGGCAACTTCGATAAGGCGATTGTTGTTTAAGTTATAGCCAATCCCCCCCCATCGAATACCCAGCTCGCGCTGAAAGTCTGTGTTAGCAATTACAATGCGCGCCTCAATCATTACCTGGCGAATCGGGATATCAATTTGATCCACCAAACGCTTAAAGGCCTCTATGCGATCAGCAGTATCTGTGATGATAATTGAGTTAGTTCGCTCATCAACAACTGCTTGTCCACGCTCAGATAAGACACTTCCAGTTGACTGGTTGCCACCGCGACTACCGCCACCGCCACCGCCACCACTCTTGCCCGACTCACCTCTGAATAACTCGAACATCGCCTTAGCATTTGCATATCTGACGCGAATGTATTCAGTACGCAATGGTGCTAACTCTTCTAGTTGCTTTTTAGTGGTTATTTCCTGGCGCTCGCGCTCAGCAATCTCAGCCGCTGGAGCAACCATCAAAACATTACCCACTTGGCGCTTATCAAGGCCTTTGTTTTTCAACACCATTTCAAGCGCCTGATCCCAAGGCACATTTTGCAAGCGCAGAGTAATGCGTCCTTGAACAGTATCACTAGCCACCAAATTCAGGTCGGTGAAGTCTGCAATAATTTGCAGAACAGCACGCACTTCTATGTCTTGGAAATCAAGAGAAAGCTTTTGACCTGTGTATTCAAAATCTTTTTTCTTCTCTTGTTTTTCGCGAGCAGTTAATGGTTTAACACTTAATACGTACTCGTTGTCTGTTTGGTAGGCCAAGTAATCAAAGTCACCAGTAGCACTGATATTTAATACTGCGTCCTGACCATCTTGCCCTGCAGCAACTAATGTAACCGGTGTTGCAAAATCAACTACATCCAAGCGACGCCGCAAATCCTGAGGCAGGAATGCATTCTTAAATGAGAGCTTAACGCCCGCACCAGTCCCCACCATATTGGCACTAACCTTGGGATCAGAAAGGGTCACAATTACACGGCCTTCGCCAGTAGCACCCCGGCGAAAATCTATATTGTTGATTTGTAAGCCCTTGCCTGCGCCAGTTATAGGCTGTGCCGTAGTTTTACTGGCTATTGCCAAATCACTGCGACTAGCTTTCTTAGTTGATGCAATATCGGCAGCACCAACTTCCACCACAAAATTGTTACCCTCTGTGCGAGTGGTATAAGACGATAGCTGGTTGAGATTTAGAATTAATCTGGTACGCCCCTCGGTCGTTAGGACCATTGCACTTTGACCATTTTCTACCGCCAAAGGGAAACGGCGCTCCTTCAAAGAGCTAACCACATCGGGAAAATCGAGCACTATCCTAGCAGGCTGCTCAATGGTATAACCCTTAGGCTGTGGAGGAGCTGCATCAAATGCCATTCGCACCTCAAAACGTTCGCCGGGCAATTGAGCAAAATCAATTTTGTTAAGCGTATTCGCCCACACAAGGGGTGAGGCCATACAGGCTATGAAGCACACTATTTTTCGCATATTCAACCCCAATGAGAATAGAGCACACATGACCGCTTATTCCTTTTCTTCTAATTTGATAATTCTGGGACGCTCGACCCAACCACTTGAACCATCGGCAACAATTTCCATCACCTCAAGCTGAGAGGCATCTGCAGAAATAATTTTGCCGTTGTTCTTACCTAAATAATTGCCGAGAGTTGCAGAAACCACGCTACCCTCACCATTATCTATCAGAGCCCAAAGCTTTCCGCCTTTGGTGATGCTGCCAACCATCTTTAAAGAAGTAATATTAAAACCTTCCAGAAACTCTTTAACCCGATTCGGATCAGGAGCAACAGAACGCCCCCCTTTTGCGGCCTTCTCATCAACAGGAACCGGCTTTTCAAAAGGGCTTCGAAGTGTCATTGCACTGTACGAAAACGGTTGGTACGGAGTGAAACTGGGCAGAGGATCTATTTGCCCATGAGGACGCCTTTTTGTTTCTGCCATAAAGTCTTGTAAATCTTGGAACTGCCCAGACTGACCGCAAGCATTCAACATTAGTGCGAGAAAAATAACCTCAGAAACTACCAGGAGCCGCTTCATTTATCTTGCTCCACTGACTTATAACGATAAGTTTTAGCATCAATCTTCATATTCAAACCACGCCCCTCTTTGGGTGTAGTGATTTTGAAGTCATGCAAAGTAACAATGCGCGGCATACCTGCCACACCACTTACAAAGCCCCCCATATCATGGTATCCACCCTGAACATCTATGCTGATGGGAACCTCTATGTAATATTCGGCAATTCGGTCGGGCTGAATGGCGACACTATTAATGTTCAATCCAGATTCGCTTCCACGCTTACCTATGTCCTCCAGCAATCCAGGCACTTCTGTTTTCGCCGGAAGACGAGATAAAAGCGAGTCAAATGTGCTTTTCATTTCCTCCATCTGCGCCTTGTATGCATCCAAATTCGCAGCTTCAAAACTTTTCTTCTTGTAGGTCTCTCTAAGCGTTAATTCTTTTGACTCAAGCCGAGCAAGAGACATATTCAAATCACTGATTTGGGCATAGTAAGTACCAACCAACACCAGGACCACCAGAAGAACACAAACAAATATTTTTGCTGGTAATGGCCAGACTCCGATTCGATCAAAATCAATATCGCTGAGATCCAGCTCATTTAATTTATCTATAGTATCTTGCAGTGACATTTACTTTTTCGCCCCCGCTTTTTGGATTTTGCTTTTCTGCCCAGATCCTTCCGTTTTGTCCGTATTGAGATCGTCAGGAGACGATGTCTGGACAGTCATAACAAATCGACTGGCCTGATCTCCCTCTTCAGGAGCAGCAGTAACAGAAGTTAAATTCGGTGCAGCATACCAATCGGATGAATCAAGGTTACGCATAAAGCTGGCCACACGATTGTAAGATTCAGCCACACCCTGGACAGTCATTACATTACCTTTTCGCTCAAGATAAGTAATATAGACGCCATCTGGAACAGCTCGGGCAAACTCGTCAAAGTAACGAACAATAACCGGGCGCGTACCTTCAAGATCCTGAATAACCTTGATCCGCGCCAGCAAGTCATCACGCACCTTTTTCAGCTCGCTAATTTCTTTCACTTGCGCATCAAGCTTGGCAATTTCCTGATCAAGCAATCTATTTCTGGCGTTCTGATTGTCGATTTGACTTTCAACACTGGCTATCCAAGCGTAGGCCGATAACCCAGCAACAATCAGCACACCAATGACAATCCCGATAAACTCGCGCTTTTTCTGCTCGCGATATGCCTGGCGCCAAGGCAATAAGTTAATCTTTGCCATTAATCAAAACTCCTCATTGCCAGACCAGTCACAATCATCAATGAGGGCGCATCTGTCGCCAAAGCCACAGCATTTACGCGAGAGGAGACAGACATGCGCGCAAACGGATTTGCCACAATTGTCTGGGTTCCCAATTTTTCCTCAATCAATCCAACCAAACCTTCCAGAGAGGCAACTCCGCCAGCCAAAACAATATAATCCACATCATTGTATTGACTTGCAGAAAAGAAAAACTGAAGCGACCGGGTTACTTGCTGCACCACAGCATCTTTAAAAGGAGTTAATACTTCAGCTTCATAATCGTCTGGCAATCCGCCCTGCTTTTTAGCCAAGCCAGCTTCTTCACGAGACAGACCGTAACGACGCTGAATTTCCTCGGTCAGCTGTCTCCCGCCGAATAGTTGCTCACGGGTATAAACAGTTTTTCCATCAACAAGAACACTCAGGGTCGTCATAGTTGCGCCAATATCTATAATGGCGACCACCTGCCCCTCCTGCTCCTCCAGCTGCTCCGAGATAAGCTCGAAAGCGCGCTCCATGCAATAGGCTTCGATATCGACAATTTCCGTAGTCAGCCCAGCCGATGACAGCACCTGTTCGCGCATTTCCACATTCTCGCGACGACAGGCAGCAAGCAAAACCTCAACCTGCTCCGGGTTTCGCGGCGACAAACCTTGAATTTCGAAATCGATGGCCACTTCTTCCAGGGGGAAAGGAATGTATTGATCGGCCTCGGCAGCAATCTGATTCTCCATGGCGTCTTCATTTAGCTCGCCTGGCATATCAATTACTTTGGTGATGACAGCGGATCCAGCCACTGCAACTGCAGCATGCTTAAGCTTGGTTTTGGATTGTTTAAGCATGGAGCGGATAACTTCCGCTACAGCTTCCGCATCAGCGATGTTTTTCTCCACGACCGCATTCGGCGGGAGGGGTTTTACGGAATAGGATTCGACACGGTATCTATCACCGACCCGGTTCAATTCCAGTAACTTTACCGAGGTGGAGCTGATATCCAACCCGACAACTGGTTTGGCCTTCTTGTCTAGAAAACTTAAAATGCCCATTTTTCTATCTATTTCCGTAACTTAGACGTAGTTTATGTTATAGCACTTTAACTTAAGCCTGCAACAAACCGATGAATATGTAAACAACTAAAAAGCCCGTATAATGCGCGCCTCCCTTGGCAAATTTGCTAACTCATTAATTCGCTTGGAAAAAATGCTCAGTAAACTATCCCTCTTCCGCGCTTTACTTTGGCTGTTACTGTCCGGTTTTAGTGTTACCTTGGTGACTTTTGCAGGACTTTACCTTTACTTGAGCCCCAAATTGCCCCCGGTGGAAAGTCTTAGGCAGATTAAATTACAGACGCCGCTCAGGGTTTATTCAAGTGATGGCAAGTTAATTGGAGAGTTTGGTGAACAACGTCGCACGCCCCTTAGGTATGACCAGATACCTCCGCTTTATGTAAAAGCGCTCCTGTCCGCGGAAGACGCAGATTTCTTCGAGCATCATGGCGTTTCTCTCCGCGGCCTGTTGCGAGCAGGTTCACAAATATTAACTTCCGGACAGATCCAATCCGGAGGAAGCACACTTACTATGCAATTGGCGCGTGATTTCTTTCTCACTCGCCGCCAAGTCTTCACACGTAAATTTAACGAAATCCTCTTATCCTTTGAAATTGAAAGGAAATTTTCCAAAGAAGAAATCCTCGAATTATTCAACAACAAAATGTTCTTTGGTAACCGCGCCTATGGCCTCCAGGCCGCCGCGCAGATCTATTACGGTAAAGATATCCAGGATTTAGGTGTCGCCGAATACGCCATGATCGTCGGCGTACTTAAGGCACCCTCAGCATACAATCCGCTGGCCAACCCCAAGCGCGCCATGATTCGTCGCAACTGGATTCTGGGGCGCATGCAGGAACTTGGCTACCTAAGCCAGGTAGAATATGAAAACGCGATAAAGCAGCCCAATAGCGCGCGTTACCATGGCACCACACTCGACCTCAATGCACCTTATATAGCCGAAATGGCGCGCCAGGAAGCCATAGATCGCTTTGGCGACTCCGCCTATAACGATGGTTACAACATTTACACCACAGTGGATAGCCGCCTGCAGGCCGCTGCGCAACTTGCCGTCCACAAGGGACTCATGGCCTATGATCAACGCCATGGTTATCGCGGCCCAGAAAAGCACCTGCCCCCATCGGAGCAAGCCGACCTTACTGACTGGCAAGATCTTCTGCAGGAAATCCCCAGCCTGGGAGGACTCGAGGCTGCCGCCGTAACTCAAGTTAACGAGCAGGCGATCAAAGTAATCCTAAGTAACGGTGATCAGCTGGATATTGGCTGGGAGCAGGGTCTAAACAGCCTGCGCCCCTACATTAACGAGGATAGCCGCGGCGCGACCTATACCTCTGCCCATCAGTTTTTAACGGTCGGCGACGTGGTGAGGGTTACCAAGGATGCACAAGGGATTTGGCAGATAAGCCAGGTTCCAGCGGCGCAATCAGCCCTGGTTTCACTTGATCCGACCAATGGCGCTATCCGCGCCCTGATTGGCGGCTTTGATTTCAAGCAGAGCCATTACAACCGCGCCACCCAAGGGGCTCGCCTGCCAGGCTCAAGCTTTAAACCCGTCCTTTATACAGCCGCTTTGGAGCATGGCTTCACACCGGCCTCGATTATTAATGATGCGCCAATTGTCATTGAAAACACCTCGACCGGTATCCCCTGGCGCCCTGAAAATGACGACGGTAAATTTAAGGGGCCTATGCGCTTGCGCCAGGCGCTTTACCAATCGCGCAACCTGGTTTCGATTCGCCTGTTACAGGCCATGGGCATGCAAACCCTACTAAATAGCCTGACTCGTTTTGGCTTTAACAAAGACGAATTCCCCCGCGACCTTACCTTGGCCCTGGGCACCCACGCGCTCACCCCGCTGCAGATGGCTGGCGTCTATTCGACCTTCGCCAACGGCGGCTACAAAATAGACCCCTACCTGGTAACACGCATAGAGGACGCTAAAGGCAAGGTCATATTTGAAACCACCCCCAGGCAGGTATGTCAGGAGTGCGACAGCCAACAAGCCGCCCCCACGGAAGAGGATCAGGGCGAACCGACACAATTGCCACTGGACCCCAGCCCTCAGGCACCGCGGATTATTGATAAGCGAATTGCCTATTTGATGGATTCAATGCTGAAAGATGTAGTACTGAAAGGTACCGGCAGAAAAGCAATGGAACTGGGGCGCTATGATCTGGCCGGTAAAACCGGCACCACCAACGGCCCGCGCGACACCTGGTTCTCCGGCTACAACCCCAAGGTTGCCACTTCGGTTTGGGTTGGTTTTGATCAGAACACACTGCTTGGCCGCCGCGAATTTGGCAGCTCGGCCGCCCTGCCCATTTGGATGGATTTTATGCGCACTGCCCTGGATGGTATGCCCGAGCAAATGCGCCGACAGCCCGAAGGCATAGTCACCCTGCGCATTAACCCAGAGACGGGCAAGCCAGCTCAGCCAGGCGACCCTGATGCAATTTTCGAGGTATTTTTGGGCCAGGCCGCCACCCGCAGCGACCCAATCCCCTCCGAAGAAAGCGAGCAAACCAACCTGCCCGACGAGCTGTTTTAACCAGCCACTAAATGCCAAAGACAATCAGTTGGCGCTTAGCTTCCACGAATAAGGGGAACTAAGCGCCATCAACAAAGGCTTGCGCCCAGCCTTTCCAGACTTACGCAAGGCAGCCCAACCCTGCACCTCCACTGACCGCCCCGTCAAATCGCGCCATTCTTCCGCGCGATAATTAAATGCCAGCCAATCCTGCCGCGCCACCCGCAAGGTCAAACCACCCTCCAGATCCAGCCAAGCCTCGCGCTTGGTCAGGCTAACCTTTTCGATTTTGCCCTGCGCGCGCAGATAACCCGAATCCCTCGCAGTTAAAGAGCGACTCTGCCGCAATTGCCAGGCGGGATCCGACCAAACCCCAAGCTGCCGCGACCTGGCCTGCTGCTGGATATCAAACAGACACCCGGCCTGACGACTATTGGGCGCAACCGGAGCAGCAAAGGCCAGCCCCTGGCGCAACAATGCTGCCGATAAGGCCTGCCCCTTGGCGTTGTAGATATGCGCCAGGCTGCGACCATAGTGATCCTTGGTTTGAACCTCAAAGCCCAGCCAAACACGATTTGCCGAGGCGCCAACAAAAGCTCTGGCGGCCTGGGTCGCCTCCACACCAAGCGCCTGACCAGGCTCATTACCATGAGCAACCTCAGGTGCATTAATCCCCAGTACACGCAGATTACGCCCGTCAGCCAACCTCAGCGTATCGCCATCAATTACCTTGGCCACTGCGACGGCCTGCCCCTGTGGCAACCCACACTCGGCGCTGCAAACGCTGGCAAAAAGCCATAAAAAAACGCCGAGGATTTGAGCCCTCGGCGTTTTTGCTTGCAGCTTGCGCAGTTGTTTAACTGCCACCAGCTTATTTCTTGGCAGCGATACGGCTGCTGAAACGCTTGGTGAAGCGGTCGATACGACCACCGGTATCAACAATTTTTTGCTTACCGGTATAGAAAGGGTGACATTCGTTGCACACGTCAACGTGGAAGTCTTTACCCAGGGTAGAACGGGTTTTGAAAGTGTTGCCGCAGCTGCAGTTAACAGCTACTTCAACGTAATTTGGGTGAATTTCTGGTTTCATGATCTATGCCTTGACGTATTTTGTGCCGCCACCCGGACGTCTGCCGAGCACCGCACAACGGTTAAAAAGAAAACGGCGAATTTTGGAGGCGGCGATACTAACAGAATATTTGGCCAAGGCAAGTAGAATCTGCAGTTGCGGCCAGTGCCGGGGCGCTAGGGCCCCAATATCCAACGTTGGCGGCCGCTAGGCCGGGCGGGCAGACCAAACCCTGCACCAGCCTGTCGCCTTGACTTGTTTACCGGGGAAGAGGTTGCAGCCGACCCAATCCGCCTTCAAGTCCCCCTTCGCCTGGGCACAGTTGGCGCAGTGGCTCCCTTCCACTGTGGACTGCATTACATAGCCCAAGGCCTTGGCTTGAGGCTCATCTTCGCCCAGGTGAGCCATCTCCTCTGCGCTTAATTGATGCACCGGGATTAAGCCAGCACCGGCCACCAGGCCCGACAACTTAATAAAATCGCGACGTTTCACGGTTCAGCTCCTCTCGTTTTAAGCCCTGACTTTATCGGGGAAAGATGCCAGCTATTTTCCGCACAGGCTAAACAGCAGCAATTGATCTAAGTCTAGTCAGCAATCATTAATTGGCGATCAGATTTTAGCCAGCCCAAACTGCGCATCCCGAGAATTGCCCCTGGCGCCAGACACCAGGCAGAATTTCGCTATACACTGCACAGCCATTTGAGCCCCAAAACAACTGCCCTGCGCATGACCATAATTGAACTAGCACTACCCACCCCTTTGCGCCGCCGCTTTGATTATCTGGCACCTACAGATACATGCACGGATATACAACCAGGCCAGCGCCTAAGGGTGAGCTTTGGCCGCCAGGAGCTGGTAGGGCTGGTCCTGGCGCAAAAGAGCAGCAGCGAATTCCCCCTGGAGAAGCTCAAACCCGCCCTCGCGCTATTGGATGAACAGCCGGTGCTGGACAGTCATTTACTGGATTTGTGCACCTGGGCCGCTGACTACTACCAAACCCCCCTGGGCGATGCACTCCAGGCCGCGCTACCCGTATTGCTGCGCCAGGGCGAGCCTGCGCAAAGGCGCGGCGAACCGGCATTTGCCCTTACCACCGAAGGTAAGGGCTTGCCGCAAGGCGCACTTAAGCGAGCACCCAAACAGGCGGCGCTGCTAGCAGCGCTGCAAGCCCATGCCTATGTGACCCGCAGCCAGCTGGATTTATTGGAAATCCCGCGCAGCATCGCCAAAAACCTGATTGATAAGGGCTTGGCAAAAGAGATAGAAGTGCTGGTCAGTGGCGCAAAACCAGCCCAGCTGCTGTGCGAAACGCCGCTTGAATTAACAGGGGAGCAGGCCCAGGCGCTC
>CBIMZH010000055.1:0-9760 GCA_966248255.1 uncultured Cellvibrio sp. | reverse complement strand
TGTTATCTGGTATGTTTACACCAGCTATACGAGCCATTCAAATTACTCCAGTAACTCTTAAATTGCAGCGTTGACAGCGTAAGCGCCATCCCGCCCCTTGGTTAAAAGGCGCGCAGGATAGCTGCATTTACACCATAAAGCAATAGCCTGGCAATTTCTCACCAGACGACAGTCAACGCCCCCGGAAACTAAGTTTTCGCCCTGCTTAAGAAGCATCAGGCAGGTTAACCCAAGGGGCTAACCTGCCTGATTAGGCACTACTAAAACTTAGCCTTGACGCTGCTTGTGGCGTGGCTCAACACTGCAGATAACACGCAGTACACCGTTGCGACGCACCATTTTGCAATTGCGACAAATCTTTTTAACAGAAGCACGAACTTTCATTTTCTGACCTCTAGTGACACAGGATTAGCGAGCGACGCCGCTGCCATATCCCTTCAAATTGGACTTTTTCATCAGTGATTCGTACTGATGAGACATCAAGTGAGCTTGCACCTGAGACATAAAATCCATAACTACCACTACCACGATGAGCAGTGAAGTGCCGCCGAGATAGAAAGGAACGTTAGTTACCACTATCAGGAATTGCGGCAGCAGGCACACAGCTGACATATAGATAGCGCCGACGACCGTCAAACGGGTCAAAACACTGTCAATGTACTTGGCTGAATGCTCGCCTGGACGAATACCAGGAATATAAGCACCTGATTTCTTCAGGTTATCCGCCACTTCTTTCGGGTTAAACATCAACGCGGTGTAGAAGAAGCAGAAGAAAGTAATCAAGGCTGCAAACAACAGGATATACAAAGGCTGACCTGGACCTATGGCCAGAGCAAAACTCTGCAACATATCGTTTACTACACCTTCGCCACCCTGACCAAACCACTGGGCTATAGAGGCAGGGAACAACAGAATACTGCTGGCGAAAATCGCCGGAATTACACCGGACATATTAATTTTCAACGGCAGATGACTGCTGGGCGCGGAGTATGCCTGACGCTTGGCATAATTAACAGTGATTCGACGCTGGCCACGCTCAATACGCACCACCAACCAGATCACCACAATGGCCAAAAAGGCTACAACCAGGAGCGCAAGTATGTGCAAATCGCCTTGGCGAGCACTCTCAAACGCCTGACCTATTGCCTTGGGCATACCGGCAACAATACCGGCGAAAATCAGCATGGAAATACCATTACCTATTCCGCGTTCTGTTACCTGCTCGCCGAGCCACATCATGAATACCGAACCGGTAACCAGAGAGCTAACAGCAATAAAGTAGTAAGAGAAACCCGCTTCGCCGCCAAACGCATAGGCAGAAAAGCTTACTGCCATCGCCAATGCCTGGAAGCTAGCCAATACCACCGTAAAGTAACGGGTGTACTGGTTGATCTTACGACGACCTGCGTCGCCTTCGCGCTTGAGCTGATCCAGTGAAGGAGTAACAGCGGTTAACAACTGCATAATAATCGAGGCAGAAATATACGGCATGATACCCAATGCCAGAATACTCATACGCTCAAGTGCACCACCGGAAAACATGTTGAACATGCCCAGAATTGTGCCCTGGTTCTGGTTGAACATATTAGCAATACGCTCAGGATCCAGGCCGGGAACTGGGATGTGGGTACCAATTCGGTAAATTACTATGGCCAAAAAAAGAAAGCGAAGGCGAGCCCAAAGCTCGCCCAAGCCTCTTTGATTAGCTAATGGCAGATTACTAGGAGTTGCCATTCGCGCCTCGTTTACTCTTCTACTTTACCGCCAGCGGCTTCAATAGCTGCTTTAGCGCCTTTGGTAACGGACAAACCTCTAACAGTTACCGCCTTGGTGACTTCGCCGGAGGCGAAAATCTTGGCACGCTTGATCACAGAGCTGATCAAACCCGCTTGCTTCAGAGTTTCGATATCTACTACTGAACCTTCAACAGCGTTCAGCTCAGACAGACGAATCTCAGCAGTCACCATACCAATACGAGAAGTGAAACCGTATTTTGGCAGGCGAATTTGCAAAGGCATTTGACCGCCTTCGAAGCCTGGACGAACACTGCCGCCCGAGCGAGATTTCAAACCTTTGTGACCGCGACCTGCAGTTTTACCCAGGCCACTACCAATACCGCGACCAACACGCTTTTTAGCGTGGATACGACCGGGTGCTGGGCTAAGTGTATTCAGACGCATCTTACTCTCCCTCAACCTTTACCAGGTAGTGAACTACGTTGATCATGCCACGAACTGAAGGAGTATCTTCTACTTCTACAGTGTGACCAATACGACGCAGGCCCAAACCACGAACGCAAGCCTTGTGATTAGCCAGGCGATGCGCGGTGCTCTTGATCTGAGTCACTTTAATCATTTTCTTAGACATGGTGAATTCCGCCATCTAATAATCGATTGCTCGATTAGTTCAGAATTTCGTCAACAGTCTTGCCGCGCTTGGCTGCAACAGCTTCTGGTGAAGTCATTGCTTTCAAAGCATTGAAAGTTGCGCGAACAACGTTAACTGGGTTGGTCGAACCGTAGCACTTGGACAGTACGTTCTGAACGCCCGCGATTTCCAGCACTGCACGCATAGCACCACCGGCGATTACACCAGTACCTTGCGAAGCAGGTTGCATGTAAACCTTGGATGCACCGTGAATACCCTTAGTTGGGTATTGGATGGTATCACCGTTCAGCTCAACACTGATCATGTTGCGACGCGCTGCTTCCATAGCTTTTTGAATTGCTACGGGCACTTCGCGCGCTTTACCGCGACCAAAGCCAACACGACCGTTGCCATCACCCACTACAGTGAGTGCGGTAAAGGCAAAAATACGGCCACCTTTAACAGTTTTAGCAACACGATTAACTTGAACTAATTTCTCTTGCAAGCCTTCGTTGTTGTCTTCTTCTCTTTTAGCGTTTGCCATACTTCACCTTTAGAATTCCAGACCGCCTTCACGCGCTGCGTCAGCCAGAGCCTTAACACGACCGTGGTAGCGGAAACCGCTACGGTCGAAGGCAACCTGGGTAACACCAGCTGCTTTAGCACGTTCAGCAATCAACAGACCTACTGCCTTGGCGGCATCTGCGTTGCCGGTTTTACCACTGCGTAAATCTTTATCCAGAGTTGATGCACTGGCGATGACTTGAGAGCCGTCACCAGAGATCACCTGCGCATAAATATGGCGCGGAGTACGGTGGATGGACAAACGCGTTGTACCTAATTCACGAATCTTAGCGCGGGCACGACGTGCACGGCGAAGACGAGCATCTTTCTTTTCGCTCATATCCTAGCCCTACTTCTTCTTAGCTTCTTTACGCAGTACTACTTCATCCGAGTAGCGAACGCCCTTGCCTTTATAGGGCTCTGGCTCGCGGTACGCACGGATTTCAGCAGCCACTTGACCCAGCAATTGCTTGTCAGCAGCTTTCAGTACTATTTCGGTCTGACTTGGGGTTTCTACCGATACGCCTTGAGGAAGAACGTAGTTAACCGGATGTGATAATCCCAAAGACAGGTTTACAGTATTGCCTTCTGCTTTTGCACGGTAACCCACGCCTACCAGTGTCAGTTTCTTTTCGAAACCTTGACTAACACCGACAACCATGTTTTTTACCAGTGCACGGGTAGTACCCGCTAAAGCATCTGACTGCTTGGCGCCATCGCGTGGAGCGAAGGTAAGCACGTTGTTTTCGTGCTTAACTTCTACGCTTGGGTGTACTTCCAGCGCCAATGTACCCTTGCCACCTTTTACAGATAGACTCTGGCCGTTCAGGCTCACAGTCACTGCGGCAGGTACTTCAACCGGACTTTTTGCAACTCGTGACATGACGATTTCCCAATTAGAATACTGTGCAGAGGACCTCGCCACCCACGCCAGCGGCGCGTGCAGCACGGTCAGTCATTACACCTTTACTGGTAGAAACAATTGCGATACCCAGACCACCGCGAACGGTAGGCAGAGCTGTTTTACCAGCGTAGTTACGCAAGCCAGGACGGCTTACGCGGTCAAGCTCAGCAATAACTGGCTTGCCTTCAAAATATTTCAGTTCTACGGTCAGCTCTTGCTTAGCGCCTTCGCTAACTGAAAAACCATTAACGTAACCCTCGTCAGAGAGTACTTTCGCAACACTTACCTTCAACTTAGAAGAAGGCATGGTTACATTTGCTTTACCAGCACCCTGCGCGTTGCGGATGCGGGTCAGCATATCTGCCAAAGGATCTTGCATGCTCATCTGATTCTGCTCCTAAAATTAAGCCAACTTACCAGCTGGCTTTAACCAGACCGGGTACATCACCACGCATGGCAGCTTCACGCAATTTGTGACGGCACAGGCCGAATTTGCGGTAAACACCATGGGGACGACCGGTTACACGGCAGCGGTTGCGCTGACGAGAAGGACTGGCGTCACGAGGCAGCTTTTGCAGTTGCTGTTGCGCTTCCCACTGTTGTTCTTCGGAAGAAGAAGTACTAGTGATAATCGCTTTCAACTCAGCACGCTTTGCAGCGAATTTCTTAGCTGTTTCTGCACGCTTTACTTCACGTGCAATCATTGATTTCTTAGCCATGACTGTACCCTTAGCCTTTGAACGGGAAGTTGAACGCTTTTAACAGCGCACGACCTTCTTCGTCTGTGCGAGCAGTAGTGGTGATACAAATATCCAGACCGCGGAGTTTATCGACTTTATCGTAATCGATTTCCGGGAAGATAATTTGTTCAGTCACGCCCATAGAGAAGTTACCACGGCCATCGAATTGCTTCGGGCTAATACCGCGGAAATCGCGGATACGTGGAATGGCTACAGAAATCAGACGATCCAAGAACTCGTACATACGATCTGAGCGCAGAGTTACTTTGCAACCGATTGGCCAACCGTCACGGATTTTAAAGCCCGCAATTGACTTGCGAGAATTGGTAACGATGACTTTCTGACCGGCGATTTTCACCAGGTCATTAACCGCGTTTTCAAGCACTTTCTTGTCACCAACAGCTTCACCCACACCCATGTTCAGGGTGATTTTGGTAATGCGTGGCACTTCCATAACATTCGCTAAACCCAATTCTTCTTTCAGTTTGGGAGCGATTTCTTTCGAGTAAAGTTCTTTAAGCCTAGCCATTTAAATTACGCCTCTACGGCTTCGCCGTTGGATTTGAAAACGCGAACTTTATCGCCATTCTCAAGAATCTTGAATCCAACACGATCCGCTTTCTTAGTAGCTGGGTTGTAAATAGCTACGTTGGAAGCGTGGATCGCAGCTTCTTTTTCAACGATTCCACCAGCAACGCCCAATTGTGGGTTTGGTTTTTGGTGCTTCTTGATCATGTTAACGCCGCTAACAATCAGACGGTCTTCGGCCAACACGCGCACAACTTTGCCGCGCTTGCCCTTGTCGCGTCCGGCGATAACAATCACTTCGTCATCACGTTTAATCTTACGCATTTATCTGCCCTCGACTCTTTGACTGGCCCAAGTGCTTAAAGCACTTCAGGAGCCAAAGAAATGATTTTCATAAATTTCTCGCCACGCAACTCACGAGTTACGGGTCCGAAAATACGGGTACCGATCGGAGCATCTTGGTTGTTCAGCAGCACGGCGGCATTGTCGTCAAACTTGATCAATGAACCGTCTTGACGACGCACGCCTTTTTTGGTGCGCACAACAACTGCTTTTAACACTTGGCCTTTCTTCACTTTACCGCGAGGAATTGCTTCCTTTACGGTAACTTTGATGATGTCACCCACTGCGGCGTAGCGACGGTGGGAGCCGCCAAGAACCTTGATGCACATGACACGGCGAGCACCGCTGTTGTCAGCAACATCTAAGTAGCTTTCTGTTTGGATCATCGTCCGTCTCCGAAACTTTCAATTGCGCTGAAGTGATTACACTTCAGCAGCACGCTCTTCAATTTTTACCAAGGCCCAGGTTTTAGTCTTGGACAGTGGACGAGACTCAGCAACAGTCACTACGTCACCAATCTTGCACTCATTCTTTTCATCATGAGCGTGGATTTTGGAAGACTTAGTGGTGTATTTACCGTAAATCTCATGCTTAACACGACGCTCAATGAGCACAGTGATGGTTTTATCCATCTTGTCGCTAACTACCTTGCCGGTCAGCGTACGAGCTACTTTAGCTTCTTGAGTCATCGTTAATTACCTGCCTTTTGACTAAGCGCTGTCTTGATGCGAGCAATGTCTTTACGTACTTGCGCTAACAAGTGGGTTTGGTTCAACTGACCAGTAGAAGCCTGCATACGCAGTTTGAACTGTTCTTTGAGTTGTTCCAACAAGACGCTGTTCAGCTCTTCGACGGATTTTTCGCGGAGTTCTGAAACTTTCATCACATCACCGAACGTTTAACAAATGTTGTAGTAACTGGCAATTTTGCGGCGGCGAGAGCGAAAGCTTCGCGAGCTAACTGCTCGTTTACACCATCCATCTCGTAGAGAACCTTGCCAGGACGAATCTGAGCAACCCAGTATTCAACGCCACCTTTACCGCTACCCATACGCACTTCAAGTGGTTTGGCAGTGATTGGTTTGTCCGGGAACACACGGATCCAGATTTTACCGCCACGTTTAACGTGACGAGTCATCGCACGACGAGCTGCTTCAATTTGACGCGCTGTAATGCGACCGCGACCAGTTGCTTTCAAGCCGAAATCACCAAAGCTAACTTTGGAGCCACGAAGGGCCAGACCGCGGTTGCGGCCTTTCATCTGCTTGCGGAACTTCGTACGCTTAGGTTGTAACATTTTGCGTACCCCTTACTTGGATTTAGCGGCTTTTTTCTTGGACGCAGCTTCGGTTTCAACAACATCACCGATAACTTCGCCTTTGAAAATCCACACTTTTACACCAATGATGCCGTAGGTAGTGCTGGCTTCGGCGGTTGCGTAATCAATATCTGCACGCAGAGTGTGCAGAGGTACGCGACCTTCACGATACCATTCGCTACGAGCGATCTCGGCACCACCCAAGCGGCCACCCACTTGGATTTTGATGCCCTCAGCACCTTGACGCATGGCGTTTTGTACGGCGCGCTTCATAGCACGACGGAACATAACGCGGCGCTCCAGTTGCTGGGCAACGCTTTGCGCTACGAGAGCAGCATCCAAATCGGGCTTACGAATCTCTTCAATATTAATATGAACAGGTACGCCCATTTGTTTGCTGATTTCAGCGCGCAGCTTATCAACATCTTCGCCTTTCTTACCGATCACAATACCTGGACGGGCAGTGTGGATGGTAATGCGCGCAGTATTAGCGGGGCGTTCGATATCTACGCGGCTAACTGACGCACTGGCAAGTTTGTCCTGAATGTACGCACGTACTTTCAAGTCGATGTTGAGTTTGTCCGCATAGTCGGAACCGTCAGCGAACCACACAGAAGTGTGCTTCTTAACGATGCCGAGGCGGATACCGTTTGGATGAACTTTCTGACCCATAACGCGCTCTCTTACTTATCGGCTACTTTAACGGTGATGTGACAAGTGCGCTTGGTAATACGATCGGCACGACCCTTGGCGCGTGGTTTAATACGCTTCAGGCTCACACCTTCGTCTACGAAGATCGTTTTCACTTTCAGTTCGTCAACATCAGCGCCTTCATTGTGCTCGGCGTTTGCAATGGCAGACTCGAGAACCTTCTTAACAATGGCGGCACCTTTTTTGGTGCTGAATGCCAAAATGTCCAAAGCTTCTTCAACGCCCTTGCCGCGAATTTGATCGGCTACCAAACGCGCTTTCTGAGCCGACAGGCGAGCACCGCTTAATTTTGCTGCTACTTCCATCGTTATACCCCTTAGCGCTTCTTGGCTTTTTTATCTGCAGCATGACCGCGGTAGGTGCGGGTTGCAGCAAATTCGCCAAGTTTGTGGCCTACCATTTCTTCGTTAACCAGCACCGGAACATGTTGACGTCCGTTGTGAACCGCCAGAGTCAGGCCGACCATTTCCGGAAGGATCATGGAACGACGCGACCAGGTTTTAATTGGACGACGATCATTATTCGCGATCGCTGCTTCGACCTTCTTAATCAGGTGGAGGTCGATAAAGGGACCTTTTTTCAGTGAACGTGGCACTGTGAATTCCTCTACTCAGATGTTAGGTCAGCGATTATTTCTTATCGCGACGACGAACAATCATGTTATCGGTGCGCTTGTTACTGCGCGTTTTGTAACCCTTGGTTGGGATACCCCATGGCGACACTGGGTGACGACCACCAGAAGTACGACCTTCACCACCACCGTGTGGGTGGTCAACCGGGTTCATCGCAACACCGCGAACAGTAGGACGAATACCAAGCCAACGTTTAGCACCGGCTTTACCCAGCGAACGCAGGTTGTGCTCAGTGTTAGACACTTCACCGAGAGTGGCACGACAGTCACTCAACACCTTGCGCATTTCACCACTGCGCAGACGCAGAGTTGCATAGGCACCATCTTTCGCTACCAGCTGAACAGAAGCACCCGCTGAACGAGCAACCTGAGCACCTTTACCAGGCTTCAGTTCGACGCAGTGGATAACGCTACCCAGTGGAATGTTACGGATTGGCAGAGTGTTGCCCGCCTTAATAGCGACAGCAGCACCTGACTCAATTTTGTCACCTACAGTCAAGCCTTTAGGGGCAATGATGTAACGACGCTCACCGTCGGCATAGCACACCAAAGCAATGTAAGCGGTACGGTTTGGATCGTACTCAATACGCTCTACAGTGGCAGGAATGCCGTCTTTATTGCGACGGAAGTCAACAATACGGTAGTGCTGCTTGTGGCCGCCACCAACGTGACGAGTAGTGATACGACCGGTGTTGTTACGACCGCCTGACTTGGACTTTTTGTCCAACAGCGGGGCGTAGGGCTCACCTTTGTGCAGGTCAGGATTCACTACTTTTACTACAAAGCGGCGACCTGGAGAAGTTGGTTTACTTTTTACAATAGCCATTGCAACAATCCCCTTACTCAGCTACCGCAAAGTCGATTTCTTGACCTTGCTCGAGACGTACGTAGGCTTTTTTCCAATCGCTGCGCTTACCAACACCGTAGCGAGTGCGCTTGGTTTTGCCTTTAACGTTCAGAACACGTACTGATTCAACTTTTGCGTTGAACAGTGCCTGAACAGCGGCTTTGATTTCAAACTTGCTAGCGTCAGCCAGTACTTTGAAAACCACTTGGTTGCTAGTTTCGCCAACAGCAGCTGATTTCTCAGAAACCACTGGACCTAACAACACTTTATAAATGCGTTCTTGGTTCATCCCAGGATCTCCTCGAATTTTTTCAGCGCAGGAACAGTTACAACAACTTTGTCGAAACCGATCAGGCTAACTGGATCAACACCTTGTACGTCGCAAACACCAACCTTGTGCAGGTTGCGTGAAGCCAAGTACAGGTTTTCGCTCATTTCTTCAGTAACAATCAGCACTTCGTTCAGATCGAACTGGGCCAATTTTTGAATCAGAGCTTTGGTTTTTGGCGCATCAACATCGAAGCTTTCAACAACCAGCAGGCGATCTTGACGGTTCAGCTCAGAGAGAATGCACTGCATAGCTGCACGGTACATTTTCTTGTTGAGCTTTTGGTCGAAGCTGCGTGGTTTGGCGGCGAAGGTCACACCACCGCTACGCCAGATTGGGCTGCGAGTAGAACCAGCACGAGCACGTCCAGTACCTTTTTGACGCCAGGGATTTTTGCCACCGCAAGATACTTCAGCTCTAGTTTTTTGCGCCTTTGTACCCTGACGACCACCAGCCATGTAAGCAACAACAGCTTGGTGAA
>CBIMZH010000054.1:0-9782 GCA_966248255.1 uncultured Cellvibrio sp. | reverse complement strand
AGTGACTTTGCCGCTGCGCGGATCAATTTCAAACAGCGCCAGGCTGTTGTCTTCGCGCTGGGTGGCTATGGCCAGATCAACGCGCTTGTTGCCCTTGGCAATACCCTGACGCAGGTCGACGTTGTTCAATTTACCGCTGTCGAAATGCTGCAGCTCGCGACCCTGCATATCGTAGACAAACAGACCCTGCTGCTTGTTGGTGCCCAGCACTCGGCTGTTTTTGCCATTGCGCGGATTCACCCAAATCGCCGGATCATCGGCGGCATCGCCAAAACGCTCCATCACCTGGCTTTGCACTTCCGGGGCGATAAATACCTGCGGCGCGGCTGTAACTGGTTTGGCGCTGGCCGCGGCAATTTGCCAGGGCAACGTCAGTGGATACTGCAGGCCAGTTTTATCATCGCCAATCAACAGTTGTAATTGCTGCCGGGCGGCATCGACCCACACCGACAAACGCTCAGGTTTATTCAGCGTCGCCAGCGAAATGCGCTGCTGCAAGGCCAGGGATTTTTTGCCATTTGCCTGGTAAACCAAAAGTTCGCGCGCGTCCTTATCCAGCGCCAGCAGGCCATTGGGCACCAGGGCGACAGCCACTACCGATTGTTGAATATCGCCAAAAGGTTTGCGCATCGCCAGCGGCTTGCGCCCGGGCGCTGCTTCCATATTTGCGTCATAGGCCCAAACGCCTACCGACTCTTCCGCTACCGCTAGGGTCGAACTCTTATCGTCCACCGCACAGGCTTTGCTGCCCGGCGCAATCGGCAGAGTGCGCAGCAGCTGCGCATTCAATTGGCCGCGGCCATCGCGCAGCAACCACTGTTGGGCGCTGCCGCGCTCGTCAATTAAATAGAGCGATACATTGTTAACCTCATCCACACTCAGGCAGAGGTTTTCCACTTTAAAATTGGGCATGGGCAAACGCAGCAGTTCGCGTAGAGTTTTGCCCTGGGCATCCAACTCCAGCAGCAGCGGCTGCTGCTCCGGCAGCGCCAGGCTGGCCACCAGAATATGCTGGGTGGATTGCGCCGAGACAGAATCTGGCAACATGCGCCAGTCGAGCAACTCTGCTTGCTGCGGCAGCTCGGCAATAACCTCGCCCTGGGCATTGCGCCACTGAGTAGACTGGCCTTCGCCTAACTCCAAGCGCGTTAATTGCCCAGCCACAGGAATCAGCGCAGCAAAGGCTGAAGCAAATTTGTCTGCAGTTTGCAGCTCGGCGACCTGGGCGCTAAACGCGCCCAGCGCCAAGCTGGAGACCAGCAGTTTTTGTACAAGCGTTTTTTTCATAAAAAATAAGGTCACGACTGTCTCCACTCAACTTAAAAACTCATAAAGGTCAGGCCGAGTTTGTAGGTGGAACCATACTGCTCGTACTGGGCGTTGTAGCGCGGAGAATTAACGTAGGTGTAATAGACCTCGTTAGTCAGGTTAAGCGCTTCAAAGGTGAGCTTGAGTGAATCAGTCACAAAATAATTAAGGGTGAAATCGACAAACACCTGGCTATCGACAAAGTTGTCGTAGCGGGCATCCATAGAGTCAAGCACTTCCAGCAGGTATTCGGATTTATAGTTGGCGGAGAGGCGCATGCTCAACTTGTCGCCCTCGTAACCCAGCATCAGGTTAGCGGCCAGATCCGACTGGCTGGGCATGGCAATATCGCGCGCAACAAATTCGCCATCATCGTAGTCGCCAATCTCTGCCGTGGAATCCACCCAGGTGGCGTTAGCACCAACCAGCAAACCATTCCAGGGCGCGGGCAGGCTGGAGAATTGTTTGGACGCTGCCAATTCAAGGCCGAGCAGTTTGGCGCTATCGCCATTCACCCAGGTTTGTGCGTGATGGAAATCTTCGTAGCCGGCAGTGCCAGCCAGATCAGCCTGATAGGCAAAGTTTTCTATATCTTTGTAGAACACAAATGCGGAGAGCACGCCGGCAACACCATAGTAGTGTTCAATACCCAAATCAAAGTTTTGCGATTCCAGGGGTTTTAAATCCGGGTTGCCAAACTCTGCGTCTATATCATCGCCATCCACTTCCGTGAGGCGGCCGGGCGACAACTGACCAAAGCTGGGGCGCACCACTGAATTGGTCCAGGCAGCGCGAATCTGGGTGTTGTCGTTAATAGCGTAGCGAATATGCAATGCCGGTAAGAAATAATCGCGGCTGTTAGCAAAATGCTGCGCGGTGATGGTTTCTTCATCGGCGTTATAGGCAAAGCCATCGGCGCTAAAATCGGTAGACTCATAGCGCACACCGGTGAGAATACGCCAGTCTTCAATATCGACACGGCCCATCACATAGGCAGCGCTGGTATCTTCACTCACGTCAAAGTCATTGATACTGCTCGCCTCATCATCGATTTTGACATCGCCAGCAGCAGCCAGCACCAAGTCCTTATTGATATGAGGTCCAAAGTAGCCCAAGGCGTAATCCACTTCGCCATCAGCAAAAGCGCTCAGCGAGGTATCGCCAATAAAATTCTTCTTTTGCACAAATTCCTGGGTGTCGTTGTCCTTATCGCGCTCGCTGCGCTTAACGCCCATTTTGATTTGCGCCGGGTTGCTGCCCAGTTCCAGATCGCGGGTTAAATCCAGCTTGAAAGTTTTGCTTTGGTCATTGGTATTGTTGCTGGCCAGCTCCACTTTTTTAAGCAGATAGGATTGCGCCTGATAAAACTCTGCCGGGGCATTCACGCGAATTTTATCGCTGCCGGTGTAGCTCAGGTTAAAGGCTTCATCAGCAATCACATCGCCATCAATTTCAAAGGCGGCACTGCCAATGTGCAGCGGCTCATCTTCACCGGATTTACTAAAGGCCAGGCTGTAATCCAGCGTCCAGAGTTCCAAATGGGTTTGGCCTCCCAGGCTGCTGGAAAATATTTTTTGCGTTTCGGTGCGCTGCTTAAGCTTGCGCGCCACCTCGGCTTCCGTCTCGACGCCCTGAACCGCACCATCTTCGAATTCAATGACATTGGCCAGACGGGTTTCGGCATCTGTGTATTCACTGTAAAGGTTGCGCCAGTAAAGGCTGGTGTTGTCGCTGGGTTTGTAATCCAGGTTGAGCACCAGGCCGGAGCGTTTGCGCTCTATGCGATAGTCGCGCTGCTCCATTTTCGTCAGCAGAGCTTCATCGCTGTCAAAATCCCAATCGCCGCCAGTCTCGACATTGTCCGAGCCAAATTTACGCTTGAAATAACTCAGGCCAGCGGCCACGCCGAAGTTGTCTGTGCCATCGCCCAGGCTAAAGCGGTTGCTGCCGGTTAAAGCAAGTTTGGGGCTGGTTTCGCCGGTATTTTCATCATTGCTCGCCTCGGCGCTCAGCTGATAAAAAAATCCGTCGCGATCAAACGCCGACAAACTCTGTACATCAATGCTGCCACCTAAGGAGTTGGCATCCATATCCGGGGTCAGGCTTTTGGTCACCACCAGGCTTTCCAATAAATCCGAGGGAATGACATCCAGCGCCACCGCGCGGCGACCAGCATCTGGCGCAGGCACGTTAACACCGTTAATCGTGACCGCGTTAAAATCCGGGCCCATACCGCGCACGCGCACATAGCGGCCCTCGCCCTGATCGCGCTCGACCGACAAACCGGGCAGACGCTGCAGTGCTTCAGACACGTTAGTATCGGGGAACTGACCAATGGCATCGGCAGACACTTTTGTGATGATGTTGTCGGCGCTGCGCTGGCTGTTAAGCGCTTTGTTCATGCCCGCCGCCTGGCCAATTACCAGCACATGCTCCACATCGGCATCTGCACCTTTTAATTGCAATTGCAGTTTTTGCGTTTTGCCATCTTCCACCTGCAGGCGGCGCTCAATCATGTCGGCGCCCAGGTAAGAGGTCACCAAGGTGTAGTTGCCCGCTTTAACATCCAAAAACACAAAGCTGCCATCGCGCTGACTGACGGTTTCGCGGTTGAGTTCTTTGAGGCGAACCTTTACGCCCTGAATGGCAATCCCCTGATCGCCGCCGGTGATGCTGCCCTCAACCTTGCCTTCAGCAAAAGCGCCAGCGCAGGCCGCGCTTAAGGCCAAAACCAGAAGATTTTTTTGCCAGCCAGTTTGGCCGCCGCTTTTCCTGTCGATAGTGCTAGATCTAGTGCGCATGGTCGCCCTCAATATTTTTGATTTGCTGTCTTTGCTGAAACCGGCTTTTCGCAAGCCATTTCAGCTGTTGGGCGGCAGACTATTTTTGCCAGATGACACTTCTGTGACAGGCCTTGGCGCAAGCAGCGCTTTGGCTATTTTTTTAGCGGATTTCAATTCAAATTGAGCTGATATGACTCTTGTGTTTTTATGCCCAGCGGCAAAAAAAGGGCGAATTCCCCGGCAGCCAGTGCAAAATCGCCCGCAAACCCAGCGCCGGGCAAGCCAGCCAGGCGAAAAAAGTGCGGCGCAAAATTATCCGGCAAAAAAATGCCTGAGCCAATTTGCCCCTTGGCCGTTTTTTCGCCATTCACAAAATTGTCATCAAACTGCAATACAAAAGCCTTTAGCTAGCAGCCTTGCGAAAAAAAGCCTTTAGCCAGCAGCCTGGCGCAACGCCCTCCTATTTCTGTATCACTCGGAAAAGCCCCCATGCTCAAACTGCACAAATGGAAACTCCTGGCACTGGCGCTTATGGCGCAGCTTACCTTTATGCTCAGCCTGGCCATGGGCAGCAGCAAAAGCTGGACGCAAATAAATTGGCTGGATGTGGTCAGCGAGGGCGGTGCAGCGCTTTTGGCACTGGTGTGGCAGCTGCTGATTTTAAATAGCCGCCCGCGCGGCAAGGTGACCCAGTGGTTGAGCCTGGGCCTGGGTTTGATTTTTTTATCGCAATTTCAGGATCTGCTCGACGAATTTATCGCCTTTAGCAAAACCCTCGGCTGGGACCACTGGATAGAATCCGGCTTTATGCTGCCCGGCCTGGGTCTGCTCACCTATGGCATTTATCTTTGGCATCTGGAGCAGCTGGCGCTCAACCAACAGCGCCACAAGCGCGAGCGTTTGTTTCGCAATCACCAAAATTTAGACTCCACCACCCTGCTCAACCGCGCCGATTATTTGCGCGCGCAATTAACCAGTGAGCTGCAACAAAAACCGCGTGCAGACTTAAGCCTGTTGATTTTGGATGTACAAAATTTTGCCGCGTTTAATCGCCACTGGGGCAGCAGTGAGGGCGACCGTTTTTTGTTGGCGCTGGGGGAATTATTGCTGCTCAATTTGCGCGAGCAGGATTTGCTCTGCCGCTATGCCGGCGATCGCTTCGCTGTGATTTTGCCCGCAACCACGCCCGAACAGGCGCGCTTACTGGCGCGCGAACTGGCCGCCAGTGTGCAGCACCTGGCCTTTAAACCGCGCCACAGCGACGAGAGCCTGTTTATGCGCATTAACTGCCAGGTTTGCGCTGCCCAGCCGGGCGACAGCGCCGAGCAATTGCTGGCGCGCGCCAACCAATTGCTGCTGCAGGCCAAGCAACAGGCCTACAGCGCCGCGCTCAATCAGCTGGCCCAGGTTTAGCGCCACCGCCATGAGTTTTAGCGCTGAATCCCCGCCAGTGCACTGGGCCGACCAGAGCAACTTGCCGCCACAGTATCTGGAGTGCGACCAGCCGCTGCTGGAGCTGCAGCAGTGGCCCGCGAACCTGTTGCAGTTGGCCGAGGCCAGAGGCGGCCAGGTCCATAAGCTGTTGCGCGGCACCGGCCTGTTTCCCGAGGATTTTAGTCAGCGCGAGCGGCTGGTAAGCGCAGCTCAGTGCTTTAGCCTGATCGATAATTGCCTGCGCCAGTGCGATAGCGCCAGCCGCGCGGAAATCAGTTTTCTGCTCGGTCACCAGTTGCTGCCTGGGCATTTGGGCGAGCTGAGCAATCAGCTGGTGTACGCGCGCAATCTGCAGGAATTTTTGGAGCTGCTGGTGCTTGGCCGCCAGGGTTTTTCGCCGCTGCTCAGCCCGCGCCTGGAATGGCGCGGCGATTACTTGTGGCTGCACTGGCTGGACGCCTTTGGCGCCGGCCCGGTGGAAAAATTTTTGCAGGAGATGATGTGCGCCGCCATCGCCAGCTGCAGCCGCTGGCTCGCCGGTCAGCGCTTTGACTGGCGTTTTTACTTCCCTGCCGCTGACAACCGCGCCGCCGAAGCCTGCGCCTATGAGGAATACCAGGTGCATCTGGGCGGCAGCATTCAGTTTAATGCCCCCGGCTGCGCCATGGTCATCAGCCGCGAGCAGGCCTTTAGCCAATGGCCCAGGGGCAGTCATCCGCCTTTGCACCAGGCGCCGCGCAGCGCCGCCCTCGCCCACTGCCCCGGCGGGTTTCGCGCCGAGGTCTACCGCTATCTGCGCAGCCATATTGGCCATAACCCGGACCTGGACAGCTGCGCCGCGGCCTTTTGCATGAGCAGCGCCAGCCTCAAGCGCAAACTGCAAAAACACCAGAGCCACTTTCAGGCAGTTTACGATCAGGTGCGCCGCGACCTGGCGCTGCACTGGCTGGCCACCCAGCAGCTCAGCAACGACCAGCTGGCACAGCGGCTGCACTTTCACGATGCCGCCAATTTGCGCCGCGCCTTTAAAAAGTGGACGGGTTTCACCCCCAGCGAAAGCCGCGCCCTCAGCCTTTACTAGCAAGCGGCGACTCAAACCTAAACAGCGGCGGCCCGGCTGACGCCAAACTGACCCACAACTGCAATCTCGCTTAAATAAAAGCCGCGCTATGATCGCCATAGGCAGGGATTTTTTGCCTATAGTAATGGGTCAAAATTGCACTGACACAAAGCTGTCAACAAAGCAGGATTTTTGCGGGAGTAAAGCAAATGAAAACAGCAGTAATTACGGGCGCCAATCGCGGTATAGGTCTGGCGCTGGTCAATGAGTATCGCAACAAGGGCTGGCGGGTTATTGGTATCTGCCGCCAGTCGTCAGCAGAGCTGGACGCCAGCGGCGCCGAGGTGATTAGCGGCATAGATGTGACCGATGCCCTGAGCGTGTCGCAACTACCCGGGCTGCTTAAGGGCCAGGAGATAGACCTGCTGATTAACAACGCCGGTATCCTGCGCCACGAGAGCCTGGACAATATGGACTTTGGCGCTATCAGCGAGCAGTTTATGGTTAACGCCCTGGCGCCGCTGCGGGTTGCCACTGCGCTGCTCAACCAGATGGCCATGGGCAGCAAACTGGCCTTTATCACCAGCCGTATGGGCTCCATCAGCGATAACTCCTCCGGCGGCTACTATGGCTACCGTATGTCCAAAGCGGCGCTTAATGCCGCCGCTACCTCCCTGGCGCTGGATTTGAAACCGCGCCATATCTCGGTGGCCATACTCCACCCAGGCTTTGTACAAACTGCCATGGTCAATTTTGGCGGTGAGGTGTCGCCCCAGGTGGCCGCCCAGCGCCTGGCGCAGCGCATAGAGGAAACCTGCCCGGAAAATACCGGCGGCTTCTGGCACGCCAATGGCGAATGCCTGCCCTGGTAAATCCCCGCCCGCACTGGCAAAAGTTAACCTTTATTTTCACGCCACCACCCCCGCTGGCCGGGGGTGGATTGCTATACTCCCCCACCAAACAGCAACCATTGCTGATAACAACAGCGACAGCTGTGGCGCCCAAGGCCTAAACCTTTAGCTCCAAGCTCTAAGCCAAAGCCAAAAGCCAAAGCCCAGACTGTCGATAACTCGCGCTTTGCCTTCCACTCACTTTTTTAAAATCAGCTAGCAGCGACTTAAGCGAGGCCCCATGCAATCCAGTCATCAAACTCCCGAGCAAGCCAGCCACAAAGGCAAACCCCGTCACTCAGGTAAAAAAATTCGCTGGGGCATACTCAGTACCGCCAAAATCGGCCGCACCCTGGTTATACCCGCACTGCAAACCTCGCAGTTCAACCAGGTGGACGCCATCTGCTCGCGCAACCTGCAGCAGGCGCAGGAGACAGCCGCCAGCCTGGCCATAGCGCGCAGCTACGGCAGCTATGAAGAACTGCTGGCAGACCCGGACATAGACGCCATTTACAACCCGCTGCCCAACCATCTGCACGTGGACTGGTCGATCAAAGCGCTGGAAGCGGGCAAGCATGTGCTCTGCGAAAAGCCCATTGGCCTGGACGCCGCCGACGCCCAGCGACTGCTGGATGCCGCCGCGGCTCACCCCCAGTTAAAAGTCATGGAAGCCTTTATGTACCGTTTCCACCCCCAGTGGCGCGAAGCGCGCAGACTGCTGGCGGAAGGCAAGATCGGTCAGGTGTGCCATATTCACAGCCACTTTTCCTACAACAACCACGACCAGCAGAATATCCGCAATATCAAAAGCTGGGGCGGCGGTGCGCTTATGGATATTGGCTGCTACTGCATATCCCTGTCGCGCTGGCTGTATGGCTGCGAGCCAACCCGGGTAATGGGCCAGATCACCCCCTACCCAGGCTATGAGGTGGATTGCCTGGTCAATGGCATCCTTGAGTTCCCCAATGCCAACGCCAGCTTTAGCGCTGCCACCAAAACTGATCCGCGCCAGTACATGGAGGCCCATGGCGAAGCTGGCAGCCTCTATCTGCCCATCCCCTTTAACCCGCCCAGCGATACCGCCACCGAGCTGTATGTGAGCCGCAACTTTGAGCGCGAGCATATCCAGCTGGAATCGAGCAACCACTACCGCTTGATGGGCGATGCCTTTGCCCGCAGTATCCTCGACGACACCCCTGTGCCCACACCGCTGAGCGATGCCCTGGCCAATATGCGCATAATCGACGCTATATTTGCGAGCGCCGAGAGCGGTACTTGGATTAGTATCTAGGGGCGCCAGGCTGGACCCGGGCGGGGGCTTGCTGCCGCCTGCCCGGCTCGCCGTTTGTGGCGACAACTCATAACTATAAGTTCGCGCGCCCCAGGCGCTCATCTACCACTGCTGGAGTTAGATTTTGTGAGTGTTTTGACACCCTGGATGGACCGGGCACAGCTGCGCCTGGCCAAGCTCTCCTCTCTGCTGTTTGGCCTGGCCCTGGCCCTGGCCACTGCAAGTATTACCGCTGTTGCCACCGAGGCTACCCCGGCTGAGACTATCCCGGCTGAGACTGTTGAACGTCTGGCGCCACCGCTGGAAAAGCTGGCCAAAAGCTTTAAACCAGACGCCAAAGCCGAGGCGGAAGTGATTCTGCGCCGCACCCATATCCAGCTGGACGAGCAGCTGATGAGCCGCTCCCACTCCTATGTGGCGGTGTATATCAACAGCGATGAGGCGGCGCGCGACTACAGCCAGATCAGCATCTCCTTCAACAGTTTTTACGAAGACATAGCCCTGGAATTTGCCCGGGTGCGCACCCCCGATGGCCGCATTGACGACATCAAGGCCGATGCCACGCAAATCCAAAGCCCCAGCGACGAAAACTTTTATCAGGACGGCAAGGAGCTGCTCTTCTCCCTGCCCAATGTGCGCAAAGGCTCGGTGATTGAATTCCAGTATCGCTATACCGACATCAAAAAAATTATCCCCGGCCAGTGGTTCGACAGCTTTGGCTTCCACTGGTGGGAGGACCGCGCCGCGGGCCAGGGCTCGCGCGCCGATGCAGTGCGCCATAGCGAGATAGAAATTGATGCCCCGGCCGGGGCGCCGCTCTACTTCAACGCTTTAAATGGCTTTGCGGTAAAAGCCAGCAGCCAGGTTAAAAACGGGCGCAAAATCTGGCATTGGGAGGGCGACAAACTGGCGGCGCTGGAGCTGCAAAACGCCATGCCGCGCGAGCACACTTACACCCCCTATTTGCGTATATCCAGCATTCAGGATTGGCAGGACATAGCCCGCTGGTCAGATAA
>CBIMZH010000053.1:0-9789 GCA_966248255.1 uncultured Cellvibrio sp. | reverse complement strand
CTCCGGGCCAACTAGCAACGCCACTGACTGCGGCGATTTTTCCGCAGGTAGTTTTTGGCTGTCGCGGTGGTGGAGCACAAAGCGCAACTCGGCCCGGCAGGCGTCTAACCAATCTTCAATTTTTTGTGGCTCGCCAAGCTGGGGCAATATATTGCGCTGGCACTGTTCGCAGGCGCTGATAATAATTTGCTGCCAGCGCTCCTGCAGTTTTTCCTGGCGATCGCCACTTACTTTTACTTCGGTGCGCTCGGTAATCAGCGGGGTAATTTTGCTTACCCCCAGTTCTGTAGCTTTTTGCAGCACATAGTCAAAGCGTTCACCGCGGGATATGCCTATGGCCAGTTCCAGCTGTAAAGGCGACTCGCGGTTGATGGCGGCATGTTCGCCCAGGGTAACACTTAGGGATTTTTTGGTGACCTGAGTAATTTGTGCAGCGTACTCACCACCCTCACCATTAAATAAAATCAATTCGCGCCCGGCCTGCATACGCAGTACCTTGGCCAGATAATGGGCGGCGGCTTCATCCAATTCGATTTCAGCATTGGCGGCGAGTGTATTGCGGACGTAGACGCGGGGAATTCGCATAGGCTTAGTGATCTTGTTTAAGCTGAGTAATAGCAGCGCCCTGGTCCAGCGCCGATTCCAAAAACAAACCTGCAGCGGCCGTGTGCTCAGTAATCGCATCTGCCGCCAGTAATATGGCACCTGTGGTCCAGGTCGTTTTTTCTTGCGGCCAGATAACCTGGTCGCGAAAATTAAAACCAGTCCAGTAGCCGCCATCTTTATCCATAAACTGGTGCAACCAGCTGAACAGGCTGATGGCTTTGCCGTGTTCGCCCGCCGCCAAAAGTGCCAGAGTCAGCTCGCAGGATTCCGCCACTGTCACCCAGGGCTCGTCACTAACGCAGCGGCAGCCGACATTGGGTTCGACAAAGATCTGCCAGCGGCTTTCGATGCGCGCCTGGGCCGCTTTGCCAGTTACTACACCAGCCAGAATCGGATAAAACCAATCCATACTAAAGCGGGTTTTGGGTTCCCAGGTGCGATCAAAATACTCTGGATGATGGCGCAGCGCATTGCCCAGTTTGGCGCGTTTGCTGCGCCAGCTACTGGCGTCTTCGCCCAGGGTTTCGGCAATTAAAGTCGCGCACTCCAGGCTTTTATAAATGGAGCTGCAGGCGGTAACCAGAGCATCTTTTTTTGGCGAGTTATCTTGCGCCACGGCCCAGTAGATTTCACCTGTAGGCGCCTGATAGCTAAGCACAAAATTTATTGCGCGGGCCACACCCGTAAAACTTTGCTGAAGAAAATTCAAATCGCCGGTAACCAAGAAATAATGCCAAATACCTGTGGCTATATAGGCAATAAAATTGGTTTCGCGGTGATTTTTATCGGCTGGCTCTTCACCCAGGTAATTGGCCCACCAGCTGCCATCGGCCAGTTGATTGTCGAGCAGCCATTGATAGGCGCGCGCAGCGGCCTGATGCTCGCCGCCAATGGTTAAGCCCATAGCCGCTTCTATATGGTCCCAGGGATCGGCCTTGCCGCCGCTAAACCAGGGGATGCAACCATTAGGCAATTGTGTTTGCAGAATGTAATTGACGGTGGGGCGCAACAGGCTTTCGGGGAAGAAGCCTTTGGTCAGCAGCAGATTTTTCATTGGCTAATTCCTTTTTTATCGACCGCTTCAGCCAAGGGTTTTTGAAAATACATCACCAGGCTTTTGCCCATAATTGGATTAAGCAGTTTTTCCAGGCTTTGTGTCAGCCAGGGCTTTTGCATTAAATCCCACACCAGCAAACGGTGATAAAGTTTGATGAGTGGGTTGCGCTCCTGGCTTTGCCACCAAAGACATTTCATCCACCAAAAAGGCGAGTGGAGTGCGTGGGCCCAGTGGCGCTTTTGGTAGGCAAAAGTTTGCTGTTCGATTTCACGGCGCAGCTGCTTGCCATTAAAAATGCGAATATGACCACCCTCAACTTGATGATAAGCGGCACTTAACCACCAGCAGATTTTTTCCGGCCAGGCACGTGGCACAGTGACCGCTAAGAGGCCGCCGGGTTTTAACACCCGTTCAATTTCCTTGAGCACGCTTTGATAGTCGTGAATATGCTCCAGCACTTCGCTACAAATAATTTTGTCGATACTGGCATCGGCAAAAGGTAAGCGGGTGGCATCCGCCTGCTGCAAATAAAAATGTCGCTCGCTATTGGTTTGCTGGAAGGGCAAGTAGCGCTCTTGCGCGGTGCGCAAATCTCTGTGGCTCAAATCCACACCCAGGGCGATCACGTCCGCTTGCAAATAGCAATTGATGGCGTGACGACCTTCGCCGCAGCCCAGGTCTAAAACGAGATCGCCTTTACTCAGCGGGAAATCACGAAAATTAATGGTGAGCATTCGCGCCTTCCTTAACTTCACCGCAACCAAGAATTTCTCGATAGTAAGCTTGCAACTGTTTAGCCACACACTGCCAGCTGAGCTGCTGTTCTATATGCGCGCGACCGGCATAGCCCAGCTGTTGGCGCAGTGGCGGATTGTTTAATAATTCGCGAATTGCCGCGGCCAAATGCGCAACATCGCCAGCCTTAACCAGGCGCGCGGCTTCGCCCACCACTTCGGGCAGTGCACCGCCGTCGCTACACACCAGCGGAATTGCGCAGGCCATAGCCTCAGCGGCAGGCAGACCAAAACCCTCGTAGAGCGAAGGCACTATGGCGATAGAGGCACGCGCGTATTCTTCCACCATCTGCTCGCTGCTGATGCCGCTAATAAATTGCACCGCATCAACCAATGCCAAGTCCTGTAATTCCTGTTCGCTTGCACCGCCCTCTTTCAGTTTGCCGATTACCACCAATTCCAGCGCAGGGAATTCACTGCGCAGTTGCGCCAGTGCACGCAGTAAAACGCTTAGGCCTTTTAGCGGTTGATCGGAGGAGGCGGTAGTAATCAAGCGCAGCGGCTGGCGTTCAATTTGCAGCAAAGGCTTAAACAGCGAAGTATCCACGCCATTGGGAATAACGCGGATTTGCTCGGCAGCGCGGCCAAAGGCCTGGGTGATATCGGCGCGCGATTGTTTGGACACAGTAAGCACATGATTCAAGCGCTGCACCACTCGCTGTTGCATATCCAAAAAACTGTACCAGCGGCGAATCAGCCAGGCCTGGCCTTTAGTGGTAGCGGCCTCAAGTGCTAAATCCCGGTCGCGGGTAATGGGGTGATGTACAGTGGCCAACACCTTATAGCCGCGCTTTTGCAGCTTAAGCAGGCCGTAGCAGAGGCTCTGATTGTCGTGGATAAGATCGTACTTGGGCTTATAGGTTTTAACATAGCGCACCAGGCGGCGACCAAAGCAGTAGGGTTCACCAAAGCCGCCGCTGAGTTTGCTCCACCATTCGTAAAAATCCGCCCAGGAGCGCAAATGCTTTAAGCGCAGGGCGCTATGGGGTTTGGGGTGAGCGTAGAGATCGAGGCTGGGCAGCTGAATCAGCCGCACGCGGGGGTCCAGCTGTGGATAGGGCGGGCCGGAAATCACATCCACCTGATGGCCCAACTCCACCAGCGCCTTGCTCAGGTAGTGCAGGTAAATGCCCTGACCGCCGACATGGGGATGGCTGCGGTAGCCCAGCAGCGCTAGGCGCAGTGGACGCCCAGCTGCGATCTCAGTGTTGTCCCCGGGCGCAGCGGCGGGTGCTGCTTGAGGGGCTAAGTATTGACCGTAGCTGAGCGGTTGATAGGACATGGAGCAAATACCGGAAAAATGTCCGCGCATTATAAGCGCAGAGGGTATTTGGCTCCATGCTTGGCTGTCTCACCCGCCGGGGGACGCCAACAGCAGGGCTGAGCCCGGTTTAGTGCTCGCGGTTAGCGTCGAAGTGTTTATCCACCAGAACCAGCGCCAGGCTAACGCCAAACAGCGCTACCAGAATACCAACCAAAGATGCAGTTGCAATTACGCCTGATACGAACATAGGTCTATCTCCTGTGATAAGTGCCTTACAGCCTCAGTGGTGATTGCTGTTTGGCTTCAGGGATAGATTGCGTGTTACAGGGCTTGCGCAGCTTGATCTATATCAAGCGATTTTTTGCGGAGTTTGATGTAACGCAAATTCAGCCCAGCTTAGCCATAAGCTTTGCTTAACCCTGGGGCAGAATTCGGGCGAAAAAAACCGGGCGAATATGCCCGGCTTTTTTGACGCTGCGCTTGGCAGCAAGCAGGCGAAATTAATGCGCGCGCGAAGGTGCCAGACGTTTTTCAACGATAGCCAGGGTAAAGCCGGTGAGGATAATCAGCGCGAATACACCCATTAACAGGCCTGGTCCAACGATAGCTGAGGTCGACATAAAATTGCTCCAATAAGCGTTAAAGTTTAAAAGTTACAGGTTAAATCCGGGCAGATTACAAACCCTCTGCACTAAAGGTTTTCATCACATAATCCACGCGCTGTTCGGGGGTGCGATGCATGCGCTCTTTAAGCGATTCAATATGGCGCAGGCGCGGCAGCAGGCCGCGGCCATTGGCAACCTGGATTGAGAGACCCGGGCGGGCATTTAGTTCCAAGAGTTGCGCGCCGCGCTCACGGTCCAGCACCAGGTCGGTGCCTATATAGCCAAGGCCAGTCATCTCATAGCAGCGCGCGGCAATTAACAGCCAGTCGCGCCAGTTGGCAATAATGATTTCATCCAGCTGGCGATGGGTGTCCGGGTGGTGAGTGACCGGCAGTGCAAACTGCACGGCTTTAAGCGCACGGCCAGTGGCTATATCCAGGCCCACACCCACGGCGCCCTGGTGCAAATTGGCCTTGCCGTCAGATTTGTGCGTAGCCAGGCGCAGCATGGCCATCACCGGGTAGCCTTTAAAGGTGATGATGCGAATATCCGGCACGCCTTCGTAGGAGTAATCCTTAAAGTAGTCGTCGAATTTAATCAGGTCTTCAACAATCACCACGTCGGGCTTACCCGCCAGCGAGTAGAGCCCCGCCAGGGTATTGGTCATATGGCGGCGAATATCCTCAATGCTCACCTCAGCCCCGGAAGACTTGATAAACATATCGCCCCGGCGACCGATAATCACCCAGATGCCCTTGCCGCCTGAGCCCTTGGCCGGCTTTATGGCAAAGCCGGTGAGGCCCTCCAGCTTTTGCTCGATATGTTCGATCTCGTGCTGCGCGGTCACGGTAAAAAACAGCTTGGGCGTAGCCACCTCGTACTCTTCGGCGAGCAGCTTGGTTTTGAGCTTGTTATCCACCAGCGGGTAGAGGCTGCGCGGATTATAGTGGGCGATAAATTCGTGGTTGCGGCAGTTCATGCCCAAAATGCCCAGGCGGCGCAAGCGCCAGGGGCTGACCCAGGAATTCCACCAGCGCTTGGCCTCGCCAATCATTTTTTGGCTCCCTGCTCGGCCTCGGCATTAACCACCATGGCGCGGAAACGGCGCAGCTCCGAGAGCTTGTAACCTGTGTATTGGCCCATCAGCATAATCAGCGCCAGGCACACCAGGTTAAGTTCGGGGAAGTTAAAGGTGAGGTGACCTATCCAGGTCAGCTGCATCATGCTGTAGGCGAGCACCGCCACCAGCAGGCTGCCACCGCCCTGCACCATTACCTGCTTGGGCCCCTCTTCCTCCCAGAGGATGGACATACGCTCGATGGTCCAGGCGATGATAATCATGGGGAAGAAGGTGATGGTCATGCCGGTATTCAGGCCCAATTGATAGCCGATAACGCTGAGCAGCGAAATAATAAAGATCACCAGTACCACCAGAGTGGCAATACGCGCCACCAGCAGCAGGTTCAAACGCGAGAGATAGGAGCGCAGCACCAGGCCCAGGGCCACCACCAGTACAAAGCTGAACACCCCCAGCACCAGGGACGTCTGCAAAAACGCCAGGGCGATCAGAATAGGCATAAAGGTGCCCGAGGTTTTGAGGCCGATAATGATGCGCATAAACACCACCACCAGGGCGCCTATAGGCAGTAGCAGCAGCAACTTGAACATGCTCTGCTCTTCAATGGGCAGGTGCTGGATACTGACCAGGTTGAACAGGCTGTCTTTGTTTTGCGCGCCCACCAGGTCCATCGCGGAAATGGTTTGATGGATCATGGAGAAACTCACCCGCGAGCGCTTGCCACCGGCTACATCGAGAATAGAGTCGCCACCTGTGTGCCAGAGCAACAGGTTTTCCGGTACCCCCTGCTGGCCGTTGTAGGGGTTAAACAACACCCACTTTTTGCCGTCAAACAGCTGCACCAGGCGGGTCAGGTTTTGGTGGCGACGGGCGTCTTCCAGGTACAAACCCAGCGCCGGGCGGGCGGGAATGCGCGCCTGGTTAATCAGTTTTTCCAGCAGTACCGCTTTATCGCTGACCGCGT
Organism: uncultured Cellvibrio sp.; assembly: GCA_966248255.1. Taxonomy (GTDB): domain Bacteria; phylum Pseudomonadota; class Gammaproteobacteria; order Pseudomonadales; family Cellvibrionaceae; genus Cellvibrio. The sequence continues at coordinate 3,421 of CBIMZH010000053.1, read as the reverse complement.
TAAGCAGCAGTGCCGCGTTCTGCTCCAGGGCTTCGCTGTTAAGTTGTTTGAGCAGCTCGCGCGCCAGGCTCTCGGGGCTGCTGGATTTGGCCCAGGCCGTTTCCAGTACCTGCTGCGCCGCGGCTTCCTGCGAGGCGCCATCCCAATCCACCCGCGCTACCTTGGGCTCCAGTAGCAGTGGCTCCAGCTCATTTTCGGTGGGGCCTTCGGTGAACTGCACCTTGTAATAAATCGTCTGCAACCCCAGGGCACCGCGCTTGCTCCACTCGCCGCGGCGCACGCCATTTTCGGTTACTACCGAGTAGCCATAGCCGGGCGCAGCCGCCTGCTCGGTGACATTGCGGTAGCCCGGCGGGTTGTCGGGCAGGCCCAGGCGCGCGGTAATCGGCTCGCCGGTACCTTCAAAATCGATACGCGCCTCAATCAGCCACACCGGCTTTTGCTCACCGGGTAGCAGCGGAATTTCCATAATCGCGTGGCGCAGCCAGGCGACCACCAGACCAAACAGCACCAAGGCCGCGATCATGGAGTAAAAGGGGGCTCTGGAAGGCTTTTTCATGCAGCGGGAATCCTGAAAGCGAAAAGGGGTTTACTGGGGCAGATGCGCCGCTCAGGGTTGAGCGGCGGCCGAAGAAGAGGTGTTGCTGTCGGTGCGCTGCACCGGGGCGAGGTTTTTACCGCTGACATCCACCAGCATTACATCGCGCAGAATATTGCGGCCTATAAGCATGGGGTATTCAGAGTCGCTGCGGTCGGCCAGCACAAACTCGCCTTTTTGGGTCATCTTGCCAATGGTAAAGCGCAGCTCCACCACCGGGCGCTTGTCGTTGGGCGACACATTGGTCACCACATTCTGGAAGCGCAAACGCTTGCGCTCAAGCACATGGGGTTCTTTGGTGTCCGGGTTGTAGATGGTAAACCTCACCCACTCCTCACCGTTGCGCTCGAACATCTGGATATTGCGCGCATCCATTACCGAATTGGCCGAGCTGGTGCTGATGCGCGCCGCGACCATAATGTCCAGGCTGATCAGCAACACCTGCTCGCGCAGGCCCACCACCAGTTTGTCCATCACCGGTGTCTCTGCCGGCGGCAACTTGGGCGCTGGCGGCGCCACGGCGGCGGCGCAAACTATGCGCGTGACCGGCTTTTCAATAATTTGCGGTTTGGCATCCAGGGATTTTTGCTGCTCGGCCAGCTGCTGCTGCACCTGACCCAGGGCGGCGAGGATTTCCCCCTGCTGCTGGCTCTGCTGCTGACTGGCTTCGTCCTGCTGGCTGCGCAGCTGCTGGAGTTCAGTCTGGGTGGATTGCCACTGCTGGCTGGCACAGCCAGATAAAAACAGCAGGCTAAAGGCGAAGCCGGCACTCAGGCGGCGGGACAGGCGCACTGCGGCAGGCGCGGACAAAAAGGTGTTTTCCATCGGGTAAACCAGCAATCGAAATGTTGACTTCAACCCGCCACACCCAAACTGCCAGCGCCCGCGAGTGAATGCAAAAAGCCGCCCTGGAGAAACCCCCAAATGGCAGCAGCAAATAATGCATACATTGTAGCTAGTGGCGGAAGATAACACAGTAGGCCGCAAGCGGCTGTGACAGCTATTTTTTTCTGCGCCAACCTGTTTATTTTCGGTAAGGATTAATGTAAGGCTCGGGCAAACGGCGAAAGCGCTTGTACTCCCATTGGTATTGGCTGGGCAAACGCCGCACACAGGCTTCAAGGCTGGCATTTAACGCATCGACCGACTGCTGCAACCCCTGCGAGAAAATAGCCTCATCAGCCTCCAGCACCCAGGTTTTAAAACCCTGCTCAAATCGCTCTACATAACTGATGCAAACTTCGCAGCCAGTGCGTTGAATTAAGCCATGGATCAGGGTCATCGTTAATGCCGGATGGCCAAAAAACTGCGACAGCTGGCCGCCGGTGCCACGATCCGGAACCTGGTCGGGCAGCACTATCACTATCTCGCCGCGACGCAACGCGCGGATAACCTCTTTTACACCACGGCTATCGGTAGGCACCATTTGCGCATTGCGTCTGCTGCGCCTGGCTAATATGTAGTCGTTAATCGCGGTATTTTTTATCGGCTGATAGAGTGCGGTAAGCCGGGCAAAGTCCGACATATAGGGCGAAAGAATTTCCCAATTGCCCAGGTGAGGCGCCAGTACCAACAAGCCTTTGCCCTTAGCCAACTTGCTGTCCAGCAGGGCCTCGCCTTCGCGAACTAGCAGTCGCTCGCGCAACCACTCCCAGTTTTTTTGCCACACCAGGCAGGCCTCAAGCGCAGTTTTACTTGTCTCCATAAGGCTCTGCTTGGCCAGCGCGTGTCTTTCCCGGGAGCTTAGCTGGGGATAACAAATCGCTAAATTGACACTGGTAGTAGTGGCTAAACGGGTCTGCACCAGCCAGCTGAGCCTGCCGATTAAACTACCCAGCCCACGCACCCAGGCCAGGGGCAAGCAACCCAGACCTTTAATCAGCAACAGGCGCGGAAAATTCATTTGCGATAAGGTCTGGGATAACCGGGAGGCAGCATTCTAAAGCGGCGATATTCCCACTGATATTGCGCAGGCGCACGTCTGACGCAGGCTTCAACACTGGCGTTTAAGCCAGTCACAGAGGTGACTGAATCCGCCGAATAGATATTGGGGTCGGCATCCATCACCACAATTTTAAAACCGCCCGGCACCCGCTCGGCATAACAGGAGCAGACCGCACAGCCAGCGCGCTGCACCAAGCCCTGTACCAGCGTCATGGTACGCGCTGGCTGGTTAAAAAATGGCGCCACTTCGCTGCCCGATTTTTTATCGGGAACCTGGTCGGGGAGTATGCCCACAATGCCACCCTGCTCCAGCGCTTTAACCAACATCAGCACCCCTTTGCGATTGGTGGGTGCCATTTGAATATTCAGTTTGCTGCGCCCGGCCAGCACCAGGGCATCCATTTTGGGGTATTTGAAAGGTTGGTACATGGCCGTCAATTGCGCCACGCTGGCCAGATAAGGTGCTACTACCTCCCAGTTGCCGTGGTGTGGGGCCAGAATCAACACGCCCTTGCCCTCGGCCAGTCTGGCGCGCAGCAGTTCATCGCCCTCTTTGGCCACTATGTGTTTATCCAGCCAGGCCCAGGAGTTGCGCCAGATAGCGCCAGCTTCTGCAGCATTTTTAGCGGTTTCCTGCAGGCTCTGTTTGGCCAGCGCCAGCTGCAGCTGTTTGTCCAGTTCGGGAAAACAGTGGGCGATATTGTCCAGCGTGGTTTTTGCCGAGCGGCCCTGCATTAGCCAACTGATACGCCCCACCAGGCTACCCAGGGCGCGCAATAGGCCCAACGGCAGCAGTCCGAGGGTTTGAATTAGCAGCGGGAGAATATGATTCATAGCAGATTTACAAACAGTTAAAACCGGGGCAGCTTACCCGATTTT
>CBIMZH010000052.1:0-9811 GCA_966248255.1 uncultured Cellvibrio sp. | reverse complement strand
TCCAACAACACCATTGAGTTTTCCACCTTTTCCGAGTGCGCCGACACTGGCCTGCAACTGGGCGGTGGCGCCAGCAATAACCTCATCCTCAATTGCGACTCCTACTACAACGCCGACTCCACCTTGGAAAACGCCGATGGCTTTGCCGCCAAGCTGGATGTGGGTACGGGTAATAAATTTGTTGGCTGCCGCGCCTGGCAAAACCTCGACGACGGCTGGGATGGCTATCTGCGCCCGGCAGATGACATTACCACCACCTACGAGAATTGCTGGGCGTTTAAAAATGGCTATTTGAAAAATGGCAACCTGGGCGCGGGTGATGGCAATGGCTTTAAAACCGGGGGCAGCGATGGCAAGGATTTACGCCACAACGCCATTTATAAAAACTGTATTGCCGCCGGCAACAGCGCCGATGGCTTTGACCACAACAGCAACCGTGGCAGTGTGACTCTGTTAAATTGCGCCGCGCACAATAACGGCAACAATATCAATTTCAGCTCAACCAATATTGCCAGCTCGCTGACCATCAAAAACACCATTTCCTTTGGCGCAACCAATAACCTCAACGCCACGGCCAAAGACATCAGTAATAACAGCTGGCAAGACGGCCTACAGGCCACAGATGTGGATTTTGAAAGTGTGGACATAGCGCAGCTGGCCGCACCGCGCAAAGCCGATGGCAGCCTGCCGGATATTGACTATCTCAAATTGAAAAGCAGCAGCCCGCTGATCGACAAGGGGGTGGATGTGGGCCTGCCATTTAATGGCACTGCACCGGATTTAGGTGCCTTTGAAACCAGTGCACCCTGACTCTCAGCCGCTGGCGCGCGCCCCACAGCGCGCCAGCTTCTCTTACACCAGAATGTCCGCTACTCCATTTCCAGCATAAAGGTCACCGGGCCATCGTTAATCAGGCTCACCTGCATATTGGCGGCAAACTTGCCGGTGGCTACCTTGTCCTGGCGCGCCCGCGCCTGGGTGACAAAGTAGTCGTAGAGCGCTTCTGCCTGGTCCGGGCTGGCGGCGCTGGAGAAGCTCGGGCGCAGGCCCTTTTTGGTATCTGCGGCCAGGGTGAATTGCGACACTACCAATAAGCCGCCGTTGATCTGTTGCAGGCTGCAGTTCATCTTGCCCTGCTCATCGCTAAAAATACGATAGGCCAGCAGCTTGTCGAGCAGCTTGTCTGCGGTTTCGCGGCTGTCATTTTTCTGGATACCCAGCAGCAGCAAAATCCCCTGGTCAATGGCGCCTATGAGTTCGCCGTCCACCGCCACCGAGGCGCGTTTAACTCTTTGTATCAGTCCTAGCAAGTTTACCTCATTGCACTAGCCCAGGGCTATTTTCACCAGGCACAAATAAAAACGGAGCCAGTATCAGCTCCGTTTTGGCGACAGCATAAACAGATCAGGCGCGCTGATCGCCATTATCTCTGCGCAGCTTTTTGGCCAGATCGTCGGTGGCGCGAATCAGCGCGTCAACTATGCCCGGCTCGCGCGAGGCGTGGCCAGCTTCGCGGATGATTTGCAGCTCGCTGCCCGGCCAGGCCTTATGCAGCGAGTGGGCGTTGTCGAGCGGGCAGATCACATCGTAGCGACCGTGCACTATCACCCCGGGGATACCGGCCAGTTTGTGCGCGTTAGTGAGGATTTGATTCGGCGCAAGGAAAGAGTCATTCACAAAATAGTGAGCTTCAATGCGCGCCAGCGACAGGGCGCGGTGTGGCTCGGTAAAGGAGTCCACCAGGTCCTGACAGGGTTTGAGAGTGGCTGTGCGCCCCTCCCAGCCGGACCAGGCTTTGGCCGCGGCCATCTGCTGTATCTGGTTTTCGCCGGTGAGCTGGCGGTAGTAGGCGCTGATCATATCGCCGCGCTCTGCCGCCGGTATCTGCTGCTCAAAGGGCTCCCACAAATCGGGGAAGAGGCGGTTGGCACCCGACTGATAAAACCAGTGCACGTCCTCGCGGCGGCAGAGGAAGATGCCGCGCAACACCATGCCCAGCACCCGCTCGGGGTAGGTTTCGGCGTAAACCAGGCTCAGGGTCGACCCCCAGGAGCCGCCAAACAAAGCCCACTTTTCTATGCCCAGTTGCTCGCGAATCGCCTCCATATCGGCCACCAGCTGCTGGGTGGTGTTGCCCTCCAGCGAGGCGTGGGGACGCGAGCGACCGGCACCGCGTTGATCAAACAGAATAATGCGATACACCTCTGGGTCGAAAAAGCGGCGGTCAAACTTGCCGCAACCTGCACCCGGGCCACCGTGAACAAACAAAATAGGGATGCCGTCGGGATTGCCGGATTCATCGACATAGAGTTCGTGGGGGGCTTCTACGGCTATTTGATGGCGTTGATAGGGTTTAATTTCTGGGTAAAAAGTGAGCATAAACGCGCCTTGTTCAGGGAATTCGGTCTCGCCTTGCAGCGTCCCCTAAAGGTAGCACAGTGCGCCTTGGCTTAGCTGCGATTTTCGCGCGCGTCTGTACCTGGGCAAACAGGCTTTGGCGCAGATAAGTCTCGCCTCGGCCGCCCTACTGACATAATCTGTCAGTAGCACCACCTAGGCTTAACACCATTCCTCGGCAGCGCCATCAATCGCACCGCCGAGTGCGCTGCCAATTACTGCAAGAGACTCGCCATGCACCGTGCCGAACGCCTATTCCAGCTGACCACCCTGCTGCGCAACCGCCGCACGGTACTCACCGCGCGGCAGATGAGCGAGCACCTGCAGGTGTCAGAGCGCACCATCTACCGCGATATTCAATCGCTGAGCTTATCGGGCGTACCTATCGAGGGCGAAGCCGGGGTTGGCTATAGGTTGTCGCACCGCTACCAATTGCCGCCGCTGATGTTTGACCGCGAGGAGGTGGAGTCGCTGCTGCTGGGCGCGCGCATGGTCAGCAGCTGGGGCGATACCGACATGGCCAGGCACGCCAACCAGGCAATTCAGAAAATTCTCGCGGTGCTGCCCGATCACCTGCGCCACAGCGATGAAAACCTGCCGCTGCTGGTGCCCACTATGGAGGAGGTACAAAAGTATTACACCGCCCACAGCCAGGCGATCCGCGAGGCGATTCGCCTCAAGCTCAAACTGGATATCGACTACACCCGCGCCGATGAGCAGCAGTCGAGCCGCTGCATTGAGCCATTGGGGCTGATTTTTTGGGGCAAGGTCTGGACGCTGGTGGCCTGGTGCCAGCTGCGCAATGACTATCGCACTTTTCGCCTGGATCGCATTAATGCGCTGACCACTCGCAGCGAAAACTTTGACACAGGCGAAGCCAAAAGCCTTAAACACTTTCTCGCGCTAATGAAGCAGCGCTACCAACAAGAGGATGAACAAGCATGTCGTTAATTCGCTGCGGCTGGTGCGGCACAGATCCGCTTTATTGTGACTACCACGATCAGGAGTGGGGCGTGCCCCTGTTTGATGATCAACAGCTGTTTGAATTGTTAATACTTGAAGGCGCCCAGGCGGGCTTGTCCTGGATTACGGTGTTGCGCAAACGCGACAACTACCGCGCCGCCTTTGATAATTTCGACCCGGTTAAAATCGCCCGCTACACCCCCGCCAAGCAGGAAAAGCTGATGCTCAACGAGGGCATTATTCGCAATCGGTTAAAAATCGAGAGCGTGGTGCGCAATGCCAAGGCCTATTTAGCCATGCAAAAAAATGGCGAGAGCTTTAGCGAGTTTTTGTGGAGTTTTGTCGGCGGCGCGCCCAAGCAAAATACCATTATCACGCTCAAGGATATTCAGGCCAGCACGCCTGAATCCGATGCCATGAGCAAGGCGCTAAAAAAGAAAGGCTTTAATTTTGTCGGCAGCACTATCTGCTACGCCTTTATGCAGGCGGCGGGTATGGTCAACGACCATTTGCAATCCTGTCACCGACACAAACCCTGCGTTCAACTGGCTAAAACGCTGTGACCAAACCGCTGGTATTTGTCTATGGCACCCTCCGTCGCGCCTGTAGCACAGGCGCGCATCAGCGCTATCTGGCGGGGGCAGAGTTTATAGGCGACGCCAGTGTCGCTGGTCGCCTCTATCAAATCAGCTACTACCCGGCGCTGGTTGCGGATGCCGCTGCCGGCCGCGTCCGCGGCGAGGTTTATCGCCTGCTAGATGAGGCGCAATTGATGGCGCTGGACGACTATGAGGAGTGCCCCCAGCCCTGGCATTGTGGACAGGAATATCGCCGTGAGCCATTAGCGGTAACCCTGGCCTCAGGCGCGACCTTAACCGCCTGGGCTTATGTCTATCAATGGCCACTGGCAGCGCAGCAGCGCATCCCCAGTGGCGACTTTCTTGCACAGTTTGAGTTAAACCCCGCCAGCCCCAGTGATAATTTCTCCGACAGCTAAAATCAGCTGAATCAGGGCTTTTATTTACGGCGCATCTTGCGCTGCCCTTGCGCGACCTTGCCCCTGAGCCTGAGCGCGAAATAGCGAAGCTGTTAATAAATAAGCATTTATTGTGCATTTAAAGCCGGTACAGCGGCGCAGATGTCATTTTTCACTGAGCGTCCCAGAGTGCCTTTGCGCGCAAAATTCATTGGCAACAAATTTGCAGCAAATACTTATTCTCGCGACACCTAATGCCTGTAATAATTGCCAGTTTCCGGGTAAGGCTGTATGCAGTCGGCCCCATCTTAACTTGGAACCCAGTCGAGACTGTAAGGACTCAAAATGCCCAGCTACAGCGCGCGCAATTACGATATAGACCCGCTCTTTCACGCTCCCAATCACCCGGCAAGCAAGCTGGGCGTGCTGCTGATTAATTTGGGCACCCCCGACCAGCCCACAACCAGCTCACTGCGCAAATACCTCGGCGAATTTTTATCCGACCCGCGGGTTATTGAAGTCCCCAAATTAATTTGGTGGTTTATTTTGCACGGCATTATTTTGCGCGTTCGCCCCAGCAAATCGGCCAAGCTTTACCGCAGCGTCTGGACCAGCGAGGGCTCGCCGCTGCTCAGTATCAGTCGCGCGCAGCAAGCCGCCATACAAGCCCAGCTGGGCCAGGGCTATAGCGTTAAATTAGGCATGAGATACGGCAACCCTTCAATCGCCGCAGCCATGCGTGAACTGCAAGCCGAAGGCGTGCGCAAAATTATTGTGCTGCCGCTCTACCCCCAGTACGCCGCACCCACCACCGGCTCCAGCTTTGACGCAGTCGCCGATGAATTAAAAACCTGGCGCTGGGTACCGGAGCTGCATTTTTTAAACAACTATTGCGATCACCCGCTCTATATACAGGCGCTGGCCAACTCCATCCGCGAACACATGGACAACAACGGCACACCAGAAAAAATTGTGTTTTCCTACCATGGTATGCCCAAGCGCTACGTGCTCGCCGGCGACCCCTATTTTTGCTTTTGCCAAAAAACCACGCGCCTGGTGCAGGAGCATTTAGGCCTGGATAAAAGCAATTGCATCACCAGCTTTCAGTCGCGTTTTGGCAAGGAGGAGTGGCTTAAACCCTACACCGACGAAACCCTGGAAAACCTGCCGAAAGAAGGGGTTAAAAAAATTGCCATACTCAGCCCCGCTTTTAGCGCCGACTGCCTGGAAACCCTGGAAGAGCTGGCGGTGGAAAATCGCAAAACCTTCCTCGCCGCTGGCGGCCAGAGCTACCACTATATTCCCGCACTCAATGAGCGCAGCGACCATATCAACGCGCTGGTGCAAATAATCACCAGCGCCAGCTAAGCCCGGCACTCCGGGCTTTTGCCAAATCCCCCGCAAAACCCTCAAGCCACAGCCAGGTTTACCCCTGCGGCCAGTGCAATTCAGCCTTGGTACAGAAAAATTTCTCTAGTCTGATCACACAAGTTTCACTTGAGTGTGAAATTCTTGCGCCGCGCTCGTGCGGCCACAAATTTAATTTTCATGTCAAAAACGCTAGGTAATTAGCAAAGGAGTCAGTTATGAAAAAGTTAATCGCCTGCAGCAGTGCAGCCCTGTTACTTGCGGCTTCCGCTGCCAGCTGGGCAGGTTCAGATTCGGGCCTGTATATAGGTGGCAGCCTGGGTACTTCGGCTATTAATGCCGGTGTTGATGATGTAAAACTCGATGAAGACGCCACCGGCTACAAACTCATCCTCGGCTACAATTTTGGCCTGGTGCCCCTGGTTGACCTGGCCGTAGAGGCCGACTATCGCGATTTTGGCAGCTTTAAAAACGGCAGCCAGGGCATCAAGTCCGATGTGAATACCGTGGATCTCTACGGCCTGGTGGGGCTGAATCTGGGCCTGGTGTCAGTATTTGCCAAAGCCGGTTACGCCGATGCCGACTATGACACTCATCTGGACGATCAAAAATTTTCCAAAAGCGACACCAGCCCCAGTTATGGCCTGGGCGCCAAGGTTCAATTAGGCTCACTGGCAGTGCGCGCCGAATATGAAACCTTTGATATGGATGAGATCAAGGATCTATCCATGTGGTCGGTGGGTGCAACAGTTACTTTTTAATTAAGTTGCCGGGCAATAAAAAAGCGGGCAATGCCCGCTTTTTTTCGCTTTATCCATTCAGCTTTACCGCCATGCCTAAACCGCTAGGCAAGAGACACTACGCGATTGCGCCCCTGATTTTTTGCCTGATAAAGCGCTTTGTCAGCGCGCAAAAATAATTGATTAATGTCTATATCCTCGGGTTTGCGTTGCACTACGCCAAAGCTGCTGGTTATCTCCAGCTGCTGACCCTCGTGTTTATAGCCCTGCAGTTGTATTAGCTTGCGGAAGCGCTCGGCCAGGTCGCTGGCTTGCTGCGCGGAAGTATCGGGCAAATAAATTACAAATTCCTCGCCGCCCCAGCGCACCGCAATATCACTGGCCCGCGATGAATGTTTTAGCACCTCGGCAATTTGCACTATCACCCGGTCGCCCACTAAATGGCCCAGGCTGTCGTTAACTTTTTTAAAGTGATCTATATCGAGCAGAATCATGGAAAATAAACGGTCATTTACCTTGGCCGACTCCCAGATGGGTTTAATCAAATGCTCCGCTGCGCGACGATTGTAAAGGCCGCTGAGGGGATCAATACGCGCGAGCATTTCCGCCTGATCTTTTTTCACCGACATAATATTAAATTGATCCGCCAGTGCCAGCGACAAGAGCACCGCCTCAATCATCATGCCCAGGTCAATGGCAAGATAAGCCAGTGGGTGATAGGGCACCAAACCCCAGACGGTTAAACAGGTAATACAGGCACCTGCAACACCAAACAGCGTCGCCGCAAAAAAGTAGCGCGCCGATGTGAGGCGATTTAACACCGCCCAAAAGCCCAAGCCAAATACACCAAAGGTAAACAGCAGCACAGATAAAAACGCGATAAAAATCACCACAGGGTGACTGTCCAACACAATAAATATCGCCAGGCTGCCTGCCACCAATTTCATATAGCCTTGCATCCAGCGCAGCAGACGCGGGGCGTTAACGCGCAAATTTAAAAAACGACCAGCAAAACCCAAGCCCATTAGCGAGTAGCAGGTCATAAACAGCGGGTTGCTCCACTTTTGTAAACTGGGGCTGTTACTCCACAGCCACTGATAGCCATGACCACTGTAAGCCAGGTTCATCAAGATAAAGGACAGGATATAAATCGAGTAAAGCAGGTTGGCAAAGCTCTTCAGGCTTAAAAATAAAAACAGGTTGTAAAGCATGAGCGCAATAATCACCCCATAGAGAAACCCATAGTGATAGGCCTCCTGGGTTGCCACTTCGGCCAACTGGTCGGGCTTGAGCAATGCAATGGGCAGCACCATGGGGTCGGGAGTGGCAATACGCAGCACCAACAGACTTTGGCCCGAGGGCACAGTCAGCGGCCAGGCAAAATAGCGGGAAGCCAAAGGCCGCGCGGCAAAGGGCAGCTGATCCCCCATTTGCTGCGAATCCAGCAATTGGCCATCGCGCAACAAATAAACATCGACATGATCGAGCCAGGACGTATTAACACTGAGTACCCGCTCCAGTGGCTGGGGCGATGCGTTGTGCAGATGGGCAAACAGCCACACGGGTGGCGCATTCAAACCAAAATTGAGATAGGCAGATTTGGATCGCTGCGCTTCACCAGCGAGGTATTTATCCCTGGCCTCGGCAAAAGACAAAGGCTTGTCAGTCTCCTGCAATACCGAAAAGTAGGGGTCGATTATTTCTGGGCCAGGGGCGCTGACCGCCAAGGGCAGTTCTGCCGCCCTTGCACTTGGCGCCAATGAGAAAAACAGCGTTAAACACTGAAGCGCGAGGAGAGAATAAGCAATAAAGGCGAGACTGCGACCTGGGTACAAAAGCCCGTCCTTTGACTCATTCCATTTATTAATACAGTAACGCCAGGGGGAAGTCATACGCGGAACACAGGTCTCTGCAGGGAATTACTATCAACCCTAGCAGAATTTCTGTAAAAAAGTGTTTAAGCCCGAGCCGGCGGGCGAATTATTGCCCCCAACTCACAACATTGGCTGACGAATAATCGTTTTCCAGCGCTCGGGCGCAGCCCGGCGAATATCACTTAAATAGATTTCGTGGTGCTTGCCCCTAAGGCCAGACTTTTCACTAATAAATTGATGAACCCGGGCAATCTTCGGCCCCTCCTCGGTAAAGGGGCCTATATGCAGTAGCTGCGCAGACTTGCCCTCGCAAAAGCGCTCCAGCCTCAGCTGATCCAGCGCCGCCAGGGATTTCTTTTTTTGCACCTGAGCAATGGCCTGATTGATAAGTTCAGCGCTAACAAAATCCGGCTGCATAATCATCATGGTCCACTGCCACTGGGATTTATCGCCAGTGTTAAACACCGACATATCTTCCGCCCACCAGAGCCCCTCCAAAGGCATAACCCCATAGTCCAAAGCCTGAGGGCCTTTTTTCAGCATAAATTTTACTGTGTAGGAAACAGAAAACAGCGCCTCTACCGCCTGAGCATAGGCAGCGGAACTATTGGGGTCGCCCTTGCCGTCGATCATCAGATATTGCAGCTCGGGCACATCTACTTCCACCACCTGTTTGGCCGATGCCTGGTAGAGGGCTTTTAGTTCGCGTTTGAAATCGATTTTTTCCATTTCCGCTGCCAATTTTTTAAATACCAGCTGTCATTTCCGAGAGTGAAACAGACGAATAAGCGGAGGTTAATATGCTGGCTGCCAATCGCCAAATATTTTTTCCATGGTGTAGTCCTTAGCTTCAAGCTCGCTCAGCTGACGGCGTTTGCTATTGATAGCGGCACCTGGGCCTGTGCTCTGGTATTCAAAAAAGCGCGCATCCTCCGGGTAGAAGGGCGCCTTGGTGCCATCGCGCATAGTACCGCCCATGGAGTACCAGCCGTCCTGAGTAATATGCGCATCCATCCAGCAGTTGATAAATACCGCTTTGCCTATGGCATTGGGGTCGGCGTAGCGGCCATCGGGGAAGTTAGTGGTCGGGTGCCAGGGGCGACCCAGGGGCACGCTATTATCAGCGACGCTGGCAACGCGGGTGAGTTTGCAGTCAATAAAGGTTAAGCCATAAAAGCTGCTGATCTGGGTGCTGGGCGCCACCAGATAGCCGTGGGGATTGGCATTTTGCGCACGGGCGACAGTTTTAATTTCGCTTTTAGTAAACAGGGCATTGCCGCGACCAAAAATAAAATCCACATTGCCAGCAATGACACTCTGGTCAAACCAGGCGCGCCCAGCATTAACATAAAGGGTGTCCTGATAGCCGAGCAGGGTCAGGTGGCGCGCGACAAACTTGTCGCTGGCGCTATCCAGCGTAAGCGCAACTGCCTGGGTGCCGTTAATGCGATTCACATTTTCTTTATCCAGCGCATCATTGGCTAAAAAATCAA
>CBIMZH010000051.1:0-9937 GCA_966248255.1 uncultured Cellvibrio sp. | reverse complement strand
CAATGGTCAGCTTCAGTTGAACAGCGATGGTCAGGTGGTTAACTCCGACGGTTATCTGCTCGACCCCGCCATTATAGTTCCCCAGGGCGTAAACAAAGTGTCGATTGGCACTGACGGTACAGTGAATGGCTTTACCCCCGGCACTGCCGACGCGCAACAGCTGGGCAATATTACCCTTGCGGATTTTGTTAACCCCTCAGGCTTGCAGGCGATTGGCGGCAATCTTTTTGTTGAAACCGTTGCCAGTGGTAACCCGATTGAAGGCACTCCAGGCGAGAACGGCATAGGCACTTTAAAGCAGGGCATGTTGGAAAGTTCCAACGTCGACATAGTTGAGGAAATGGTGAATATGATCACCACCCAGCGCGCCTATGAGATGAACTCCAAAGTCGTATCCACTGCAGATCAAATGCTGCAATACATTACGCAAAATCTTTAATCGCGGGTTTTAAGCAGGTGAGTGCATCATGAAAAGCGCAAAGGTTTATCAAATGGCTGTGTTGTTACTGATATTGGGTATCAGTGCCTGCGCGTCCAGGCCCGTAGCCAATGATCCCAGTTATGCGCCTACCGTTGCATCACAAATGGCCGTGCCTCAGCGCACTGAAGGCTCGCTGTATCAGGATGCCTATGGCGTGAGCCTGTTCAATGATCGCAAAGCCCATTTTATTGGCGATGTGATTACCATCACCCTGAGTGAAAAAACGGTTTCTAAAAAATCATCGGGTGTCGCCACTTCCAAAAAATCGGCGCTGGCGATGGATGCAGGAACCTTACTGGGGGGCGCCAGCCCAAGTTATAAAGGGCTCTCGCTGGAAAATAATATCGCCCATGACCGCAGTTTTGATGGCAGTGCCGATGCCGACCAGAGCAATAGCCTGGAAGGCAATATTACGGTGACCGTATCGGAGATTTTGCCCAACGGCAATTTGGTTGTACGCGGTGAAAAGTGGATTACCTTAAACCGCGGCGATGAATTTATTCGCATCAGCGGCATTATCCGCCCGGAAGACATTGCCCCGGATAACACCATTATTTCTACGCGCCTGGCTAATGCCAAAATTTCCTATTCCGGTAAAGGTGAACTTGCAGACAGTCAGCAGATGGGTTGGTTGTCGCGCTTTTTTAATGGCAGTTACTGGCCGTTTTAGTTGTGCTTAGTTAATAAATTGCAGCTGATTTTTTCATTTTGGTTAATTTTAAAATTGCAGTACCCAGGGTAAATATTATGCGTACTAAAAGCCTGATTATTTTTATTTTACTGAGCCTGGTTAACCCCCTGGCGCAGGCAGAGCGCATAAAGGATTTAGCCTCAATCGCCGGCGTTCGCTCCAATCAACTGGTAGGTTATGGTTTGGTCGTAGGTTTGGATGGCACAGGTGATCAGACCACTCAATCGCCGTTCACCACCCAATCGTTTAACAGCATGCTCAAGCAATTTGGCATCACTGTGCCCGATGGTGTGCGCATGCAAATGAAAAACGTCGCCGCGGTTATGGTGCAGGCAGAGCTGCCCGCGTTTTCCAAGCCAGGGCAAACGCTGGATGTCACTGTGTCCTCCATCAGTAATGCCAAAAGTCTGCGCGGTGGCAGCCTGCTGGTTACGCCATTAAAGGGGCTGGATGGCCGCGTCTATGCAGTAGCTCAGGGCAACCTGGTAGTGGGTGGCTTTAGTGCCTCTGGCGGTGACGGTTCCAAAATTACCGTGAATATCCCCAGCGCCGGGCGCATTCCCAGTGGTGGCCTGGTTGAGCGCACTGTGGAAACAAATTTTGCCGCTGGCCAACCAATTATTTTTAATTTGAATCGCGCCGACTTTACCACCGCCAAAAATGTGGCCCAGAGTATTAATAAATTGTTGGGGCCAGATTCCGCGCGACCAATGGATGCGGTTTCCATTATGGTGGATTCGCCACAAAACCCGGCACAGCGGGTAGATTTTATTGCGATGCTGGAAAACCTGGAAGTCACACCGGGCGAAGAGGCGGCCAAGGTAATTATCAATTCGCGCACAGGTACCATTGTTGTGGGTAAAAACGTGCGGGTTTCGCCCGTTGCGGTAACCCATGGCAGCCTTACAGTTTCTGTTGCCGAAAGCTTAAGCGTGAGCCAGCCCAATTCGTTTGGACAGGGCACCACCGTTGTGGTGCCTAGCAGCAATGTGCAATCCAAAGAAGAAACCAATCCTATGTTCAAGTTTGCGCCGGGCGCCAACCTGGACGACATAGTCAAATCGGTCAACGCGGTGGGTGCATCACCGAGCGACCTTATGGCGATTCTCGAAGCGCTTAAAGAGTCAGGCGCCCTTAAAGCCGAATTAGTGGTGATTTAAATGTTACCCACAGATAGCAAGTTGAGCCAATTACCCAGCACTCAGGGCAGCAGTGTTCAGGATTCTATTCTGAACCAGAATTCGCTCAACTCGATTAAATCTATGGGCCGCGATAAAGACCCTCAGGCCATGCGCGAGCTGGCAAAAAAATTTGAAGCTATGTTTGTTGCGCAAATGCTAAAAACCATGCGCGAAGCCAATGATGTGTTTGCGGAAGATTCCTACTTTGGCAGCAATGAACAAAATTTTCACCGCGATATGATGGATCAACAGCTGGTGCTCAATTTAACTGCGGGTAGAGGCATAGGTCTGGCCGATCAGTTTTATCGCAACATGATGCGCGATTACGGTCAAAATGTTGGCGCAACTGAGGCGAGTAATTCTAGCGGCGAGGCTATGGATTTATCCATGCAACTGGCCAGCCTTAAGCCATTACCGGAGCGCAAATCGGCGCAAACCGGGCTGGGCCTGGAAAGCTCAGAATCCACCGCAATGGATGAATTTCTTAACGCCTACTACGGCGAGCAAAATCAGGCGGCAAGTCCCAATGCCCAGGTTTTCCTGAAAGGTGGCAAAACCTCAGTAAGCCCATCGCAGCAGAGTTTTATCGATAGCATTCGCCCCCACGCAGAACGCGCGGCGGCCACTTTGAATGTGAGCGCCGATGTGATTATGGCGCAGGCCGCGTTGGAAACCGGTTGGGGCAAACACGTGATTCACACCCAGGCCGGTGAAAACAGCTTCAATTTATTCAATATCAAGGCGGGTGGCAGTTGGCAGGGCGATAGCATTAATGTTTCCAGCCTGGAGTACAGCGGCAACAAGGCAAATATCGAGCGCTCGGATTTTCGTAAATATCGCAGCTATGCCGAAAGCTTTTCGGATTATGTAAAGCTTTTGCAAAACAACGAGCGTTACAAACCCGCGCTGGACGCAGGGCAAAATGCCCCAGCCTTTGCTCAGGCATTGCAGGACGCCGGTTACGCTACTGACCCCCAGTATGCAAGTAAAATTCGTGAACTTTTAAACAATGATGTGTTTAAAGCTGATGCTCAAGCTGACTCAGCCAACACATTAATGAATCTGGCCAGTGTCTCTGGCAAGACTTTAGTGGAGTAATGTCATGTCAGGCTTATTGTCAAACGCAGTTTCAGGATTGCAGGCCAGTCAAACGGCGCTGCGCACTGCAGGTCATAACATATCCAATGCCAACACGGCAGGTTATAGTCGCCAAACGGTTGAATACACAACCAATATCGAGCAGAAAATCGGCAGTGCCGGTTATATCGGCAATGGCGTCAGCGTTTCCTCTATTGAGCGCGTGGTAAACGAATTTGTTAATACCCAGCTGCGCCTGGATACCTCGGCTTACAACCAACTCAACTCCTACAACAATAACATCACCAAGTTGGACCAGTTGCTGGCGGATACAAGTTCAGGTTTGTCCGGCACCCTGCAAAGCTACTTCCAGGCGCTGCACAACGCCGCGGACGATCCATCTTCGCTGTCAGCTCGCCAACTGGTAATTACTCAGGCAGATAGCCTGAGTAATAAATTCAATACCCTTTACGAGCGTTTTAATGACATCAGCAAAAGCGTAACTACAGAAATTAGTACGGTGGTGGAGCAGGCTCAATCTATAGCCACAGCAATTGCAAAGTTAAATCAGTCGATTGGTGAAAAAAACGTATCCAGTGAGGGTGGGGCACCTAACGACCTGCTGGACCAGCGCGATGAAGCTTTGCGCAAACTGTCCGAGCTGGTTTCTATTCAATTGGTCACCACCTCTACTGGTGATATCAATGTCTTTATCGGCAATGGCCAGCCTCTGGTTTTAGGCCCGAGTGTTAGCAACCTGACGGTTGATAACTCCGGCAATGTGCGTATTGATAATGGCAAAACTTCGTTTGATATTACCGCTGATATCACCGGCGGTAAGCTCGGCGGGCTAATTGATTTTCGCGATAATGCCTTGACGCCAACCATGAATGAACTGGGCCGCGTGGCTTTGGTATTGAGCGATCAGTTTAATCAGCTGCAGGCCCAGGGATTAGATCTGGAAGGTGATTTTGGCAGCGCTATATTCAGTGATTACAACAGTGCGCAGGCCGCGGCCAATCGCGTGGTTGCCAGCGCCAATAATAAGCCACCTTATGATCGCCTAATCAATGCCACGATTACCGACACTAATGCGCTCACTACCAGTGACTACACCTTTGCCATTACTCCCAACTCAAGCAATTACACAGTAGTGCGCGAATCTGATGGCAAAATTGTGGCGCAGGGCGTTATCTCTGGAGCCTATCCAACCAGCATTGAATTTGACGGGGTTTCGTTAAATCTGCAGGGGGGATCATTTCAGGGCGGCGACAGTTTTACCATTCAGCCAACGCGAAATGCCAGTCGCGATATTGATAGTATTTTAACTCGCCCCGAAGATCTGGCACTGGCAGCGCCCATTCGCGCCACAGCAACCAGTGAAAACCTGGGCAGCGGCAAAATCAGTTCCGGCAGTGTTACCGGCCTGCTTGATGCCAACGGCAATACCCTGCCTATGTTTAGCACCGCGGGGCAGATGTCGCCGCCGATTATTGTCGTATTCACATCGGCCACTACCTACAATGTTTTGGATAACACAGACCCCTCCAACCCTGTCGATTTAAATCCGCCAGTTCGGGAACAGGTGTATATCCCCGGTGTTGAAAATCAGCTTTTTACCCAGGATGTGGGTGAAACAAAAATCATCGGTCGCGGTGCGCTTTTGGGTTTGCCTGATGGTCGTACACCGCTGTTAGGTGTGGATGCATCAACGCCTGCGCAAACGAATGGATATTTGGCTGAGCGCTACAGCTTTGTAACGACTGATCCCGTCACGGGTGTTTCCACCACGCAAAATGTCATGACCCAAAGCGGCGCTTCAGCCGCGCAAACGGCGAGCATGCTCAATGCCATTCCGGGGGTTTCTGCCAACGCCTATACCACGGCCAGTATTACCGATATCAATATAGATCCAGCCGCATTTGGTCCGCCTTTGCAAATTACCTTGAACGGCGAATCGCTTATCGGTTACGAAGGTACAGCTTTAGCAGCAGATGTGCCCGACCCCAATGTGGATGAGGTCGCCTTTAACGATTATTTGGCCAAGCAGATTAACGCCAACCCCAATTTGCAGGCACTGGGTGTGCGTGCAATCAGTGGTCACAATACATTAACCGGCGCACCGGAAATTCAAATAGTTGCCTCTTCGGGAGTTAACTTCGATTTTCGTTTTAATGCCAGCAGTGTAGATACAGCGACCAGTACGCCCATCAATAGCACCATCAGTATTAACGACAGCCAGGGCAACCCCAATGTGCGTTTAACCGGTGTCAATGATCCAGCTACCCTAACCGATGAGCTAAGTGCAATTACGGTCGGTGGACGTATAGATCTGACGCTGGCCAGTGGCATAAAAATGTCGACGATTCCAACCGAGAGCCAGTTGTTTGGTAACTCTAAAGCGGCAGATTTTGCGCAAAGCTCCTATTTGGGGTTGCAGGTGAGTATTTCCGGTAAACCTCAGGCCGGCGACACCTTCACTATTGATTTCAATAACGATGCCTCTAACGATAACCGCAACGCGATAAAGTTTTCGGAACTGGAAACATTAAAAACCATGGCTGGTGGAACCCTGAGCTTTTCTGAGGGATACGCCAAACTGGTAGAGCAGGTGGGCACCAAAAGCAGTTTGTCACGCATAAATACCGAGGCCAGTAAAAGCTTATTGGATCAAACGCAAACCTTGCGCGATAGCTATTCCGGGGTGAACCTGGATGAAGAGGCGGCAGACTTGATTAAATTTCAGCAACTCTATTCAGCCAATGCACAGGTAATTTCTGTGGCACGCGAGTTGTTTGATACCTTGTTGCAGTCGATATAGAAATTTTTAGGGCAACCCAAATACCAGTGAATTTTAAGGGTGACTCACCATGATGCGTGTATCAACTTCCCAAATTTATGCCATCGCCAATTCGGGAATGACCAACGCCCAAAGCGAAATCAATAAAACCCAGGAGCAGATGTCTTCCGGTAAGCGCGTGCTGACACCGGCAGATGATCCTGTGGCGGCAACAAATATCCTAAAGCTGAACGATGAGTTGGCGCGTTACAGCCAATACACCAAAAATATTGATTCAGGTACTAACAGCCTGAACCTGGAAGAGACAACCCTGCAGTCGGTTATTAACCTGATTCAACGTATGCAGGAACTGGCAGTAAGTGCCGGTAATACCGCAGTGATGACCAAGGTGGACTATTCCTCCCTGGCTGCGGAGGTGGAGAGCCGCACCAGTGAACTCTATAATCTGCTGAATACGCGCAATGCCTCTGGCCAGTATATTTTTTCCGGCTTTCAAGGTAACACTCAACCCTTTGTCGATATGGGCGGTGGTAACTATGCCTATAAGGGCGATGATGGCCAATTACTTATTAAGGCATCATCATCGGTCAGTGTTGCGGTCAGTGATTCGGGTAAAAAGCTATTTGTTGATTTGCCCACTAGCGCCAATGTTGTAAGTACCTCGGCAAGCACTTCAAATAAATCATCGCCAGCGGCGAGCATTTCTGCTGGCCTGGTTTTTGATCAGGATGCCTACGATAAGTTTTATCCATCGAGCATGGTGGTTACATTCAATTCGCTGGACTCTGTGTCACCGGCAGCGGCTAATTTTACGATTACCGAAAAAGGCACAGGGAAAGTGTTGCTGGCCAATCAACTCTATCAACCGGGCCAGGATATAGAATTAAACGGCGTACGTTTTCAAATTTACGGTTCCCCCACACCTGGCCAGGCAGCCCAGGCGGGCAATTTGCCCTTGGGGACTTTTACCGCGACAGATTTCACGCCGCCAGCTAACTCCACTATTACGCTAAAGGTGGGTGGTGTCACCGAGACTCTGGTTTTGGATCAGCCGATTAATAGCATGGCGGATCTAATAACTGCATTGGGTGGCGATGCGACTTATCCCAACGCCAACCCAATTTCCACTTCTGCCAGTGCTCAGGCCAACCAGCAAAAATTGCAAAATTTGGGCATCACCTTTGATGCGAATGGCTTTACCTCTGCGCGTGGCTTGTCTATTTCCGTACAAAATGGTTCGGCGTCTACTAGCCAGGTATTGGGCATTCCCACTCAAGGTGCAGGGACGGGTGCAGCGTTAAAACTAAATAATACAGGCGGCGCATTTAATTTTTCCGCTCCCAATCAGCGCAGTTTCACCATTAGCAGCGGTAGCCAAACGGCAACCATTACCCTGAGTCAAAACGTTACCGACACGGCCAGCCTGGTGGCTGCCATGACGGCGGGAACAAATGCCGCGACTTTGGCGTCTTTGGGTTTATCTATTAGCGCCGACGGAATTATTACCTCCTCGTCAACCAATCCAATCACTATTTCAGGCGGCGATGCCCAACTAAGTTTGGTGATGGGTATAGACACTTTGGGCGCAGGAACCTCATCAGCCCAGGGCACGCCAGCAAAGGGCGGAGACACTTTTTTTGTCGATTCAAGTAACAAACAAAATTTGCTGACGACCCTGGCAAACTTCAGTTCGGCGCTGCGCTCGGTAGAGAACACCGCAGAGAGTAAAGCTGAGCTGAGTAAAATGGTGGATACTATTTTGCAAAATTTGCGCTTGGCCACCGACAGCATCACCTCTATTCAAGGTGAAGTTGGTGCCAGGATGAATACCCTGGATTCAGCGAAGGATCTCAACCTGAATGCGGAGCTTTACAGTAAAGAGGTGTTAAGCAATATTGAATCGCTGGATTATGCTGAAGCTTCAACCCGGCTGTCCATGCAGTCGCTGGTGTTAAGTGCGGCCCAGCAGAGCTTTGTTAAAGTCAGTCAGTTGAGTCTGTTTAATTATTTGTAAATGCTGGCTAATTAGAAAAACTCAGGGAGAATTGGCACTCGTTGCTTTTTTCCCCAGGTTCTGCCCAGCTTTCAGGTTATTGCCACTGCTATTGCGCTTATTTGGCGACTATTGGCTACACTTTGTACTACGGGGCCAAAAGTGTGCTCTAGCTCTCACTTTTGCTTGTAATCCATTTCACCACTGGGTATAAGGTGAAGCAATGGTCTGTAGTTCGACCCATTTCAAGTTGGATAGGTTTTACATGGCAAACTCTTCTCTTCTCTCCCCAATTAACTCTGTCCTCGATCAGTCTTTCTCCTTGCTTACCCTTGCGCGTGAGCAGAACTGGGAGGCTTTTGAGGTTTTATTGCAACAGCGTCAGGCGGGCCTAAAGGTACTGGCGGAAAAAGACTACCTTGAATCTTTGACCAAGGCCGAGCTGGATGAGCAGGCTAAAGCGCTGATCGGTCAGATTCAGGACCTCAATCGCCAATTGAACGAATTGGCCTCTAAAAAGCGCGATCAGGTGGTGGCGGAAATTCGCCAGCTGAATGTTGCGGATAAAGTTGCTGGCGCCTACGGTCAATAATTTGACTTTTATCCCATTATTTATAACCAATCATTATTCAAACCCCGCTTTAACTATCAAAATAATTTAAAAATAGTTATTAATCCCCCCTAAAGCTACTCCTGGTTCTGTCGATAACCTTTTCAGAAGATCTGAACGCATAAGGCCTCAGGCTTCGTCAGACAATTTTTTTGTTGCGGCCTAGCCTGCGACCAGACCTAAAACCCAGGAGATATACCATGGCTTTAGTGATTAACAGTAACATCGCCTCAATCAACGCCCAGCGCCAGTTAACCTCTTCTGGTTCTGCTCTGGATCGCGCTACCGAGCGTTTGTCCTCCGGTAACCGCATCAACTCAGCAAAAGACGACGCTGCCGGTCTCGCCATCGGCAACCGTATGACTTCGCAGATTCGCGGCCTGGATCAGGCAGTGCGTAACGCTAACGACGGTGTGTCCATGATCCAAACCGCTGAAGGTGCTCTGCAGGAAACCACCAACATTCTGCAGCGTATGCGTGAACTGTCGGTACAGTCAGCGAACGGTATCTACACAGACGCAGACCGCCAAACCCTGAACGCTGAAACCCAGCAATTGAAATCAGAATTGAACCGTATCGCCGAAACCACTTCTTTCAATGGTCGCGCGCTACTTGATGGCTCTTTGGGTACTACCAGCCTGCAAGTAGGTGCTCTGCAAAATCAAACCATTGATGTGAACATTGGCTCATTTAACACCACAAATCTTGGTGGTAGTTCGGGAACAATTGTAGGTGAAGCTGCTGTTGGTGGGCTTAGCGCACTGCAGGCGATCGATGGTACCAATTATATTACTGTTAATGACACCCAGATCAGTGATTTGAGTGGTGCAGATATAGTTACGCTCAATGATGCGTTGACTAGCATGAACGCTGATCTCGACGGCAAGGGCGCTAGCGTCTCATCTCTGGTAAATGTTGAGGGTACTTCTATTGGTACTGGCGTTCTGACGACTGGCACCGATACTTTAACACTCACACTAACTGATGCTAATGCCAATACACAAACTTATAACATTACTGGTACCACCAGTATGGATGAGTTGGTGGCTAAAATTAATGCAGACACTGGTATTGAAGCCTCATTGGATGACTCTGGTCGCCTGG
>CBIMZH010000050.1:0-9997 GCA_966248255.1 uncultured Cellvibrio sp. | reverse complement strand
AAGCAATTTAATACTGCCCACTTCACTCCAGGCCAAACTGCTATTGCTGAATTGTCCATCAGTCGCCGTAGCGGCAAAGGGCGCGGACTGCGTCAGACTGCCCAGATTACCACCGGCGGGATAAACCAGCGATGACAATTCCAGCGAGAGATTGCCACTCTCGGGCACATCTTCTTTACCAAAAATGGGCTTAATTTGGTTGTTGGCATTTCGCGCTTCGACAATGGCGGTAAACTTGTTTCCGGCGGCGGTAAAACCGGCGCCCGTCGAAGTTGTACCTGGATTGCCCGTAACTGAGCTGACCGCAAGGGTATAAGGTTTAACCACAAAACTATTGCTCACACCGCTTAGCGTATACGCAGGTTCAGCACCGGATGCCGCCAGCGCCAATTTTGCATGCAGACGAATTTGCCCTACATCGGTGAAATTAATAGGTATAGCGGCTGTACCTGAAGTATCGAAATTTAAGCTTCGCGCCTGATAATTTATGGTCGCATTTTTATTATTTGCGGCAATAGCATTGCTATTGAGTTGCAAGGTTTGAGCAGTCGCGCAGCTACCTGGATTTAGGCACTCATAAGCCAATTGTGTTGATTGGGCGCCGGTCACTCGCGCTTCACAAGCACCCGTAGTGGTATTGGTTTTTACCGCGCGCAAAATGGGTGTGACGCCAGTGACGCCTGCAACCTGATTGGGCAATACAGAAGTATTGGGTGATGTAGTTGTGGCAAACGCCAAGCCCGCGGTAGAAAACGTAATTGCACAGCTATTGGAAGCACTACAGGCACCATCGCGACAACACTGACGCGGATTAAAGCCCGCTAATTGTTCGCCGCTTAGGGTGACATTTGCTGTCGAGCCATTGCTGCTGGCCGAGGCATAACTGAGTGTTGTCGATGCCTCGCCATTCGTGCCCAACAACAGATTTGTCGCCGCCAAGCTGGCGCCAGCGGTGGCCAGGCTAACACCTGTCCCTGCGCCACCGAGAAACGCATTGGTACAGGGGCTGGAGTTGTCGGCGCAGGCAATAACTTTTACCAGCGACGACATACAGGCGATACCCGTCGAGGACACCTGAAGTTCATAGTGATCGGGGTTATTAACCGGGCAAGTACGCACTTGGGTGCGCAATCCTTCAATATAAGTTTGCGTTAAAGCACCGGTATAAATTTTTACTTCATCGATATTGCCCAAAAAGTGCCAGGAGGATTGAGTGCCTTCACTGGAGGCCAGCGATTCACCACCTATGGCAGCTGTCCCTGTACCATCCTGCCAGGTACCCGAATAATTGGCCGAGGTTTTTGCCAGAAGGGTTCCCGTTTGACTGTAAACATAAAGCGTAACTGACTTGGTTCCGGTATCTATAGTGGCCGCAATAAAATGCCACTGATTGGCGGTAATAACTGAATTAGTATCCAAACAAAAGACGCCGCAACTCGGGTTACTCCCCTGCCCGGTAACGCTGCCGGTGTTTTGAATATTGCGATTAAAAAAACGCAGCCGCGGCTGGCCGGTGCCATCCGCCAAGCTTAAACCCCAACCATTTTGCGCATCGTCGCGCACCAGTATTCGCTGATGTTGCGCGCTGGGGTTGGTTGAGCGAATCCAGGCAGTAAAGGTAAAGCTGGTGGGCAGCGCCGGAAAGCCACTCAACTCCACATAGGTGTAAGTGCGAATTGGCGAGCTGGTTTGATCGAACTGACCATAGGCACAGGTACTCTGACTGCCACTGGTAAAGGCTGGTGTTACCAGCGCGGTAGAGGCTGTTGGCGTTGAACCATTGGCGATGCGCGCGCGGCCGTGATTATTTTTACCGCTAGAATCTTTAACTTCGTTGAGCGTGCCATTCCAATAGGCTTCATCCATTCGCCAGGAGCCAATCAGGGTTGCGGCTGCGGAACAGGCGTCTGCAGGTGTTGAATTAGGTATGCAGGTTCCATAAACAGCACCGCCATTTACATACACAGTGCTATAGGAGGGAGCAGTAAGCGTCCCGTATACCGTTGACCCATTTAAGGTGATGGCACCTGAGTTACTGCTGATAGTCACTGAAGATGAACTTGAACCCAGCGTGCTGCCGCCGCTAATGGTGACCGTACTGCCGCCGGAAATACTGCCACTGGTCATAGTAACCCCGCTCATTACCACAGGGTTGTAGGAAGTCATGACAAAATCACCGGTCAGGGTCCCGCCGCTAATATCCATACTCGAATGGGCTGTTACGCCGCCCAATAAATCTGTGCCGCTCGTGGTGACCTTATTACTACTGCTGGTAACTTTTCCAGCAACCGAACCGCCACTTAAATTGACGTTTCCTCCTGTAGTTATACTGCCGGTTACACTGGTGTTATTGAGCGTGATATCGCCACTGCCAGATGTGATTGAACCATAAATGGTATTGCTTCCCCCGGAGGAAACAATACTGCCGTAGTTGGAAACCAAATTAATATTGGCCGACAGTGAGCCAATAATATTGTTGCTAAAGGAAAAACCATTGTTTGCTGAAATTGTGGCTGCTGCATTTGCAACTATAGTGTCACCACTGGCCAGGGAAACTCGCCCATTGCCATTACAGGTGTAAGTTGAACCACTTTGACTCCAGGAGGTATTGCAGGGAGGATAATTTCCCGTGCTCAGATTGTAATTTGTTGCCTCTGCACTTAATGCCAAACAAAGGCCAAACAAAATCAGAAAGAGCTGACTATAGATACCTATGCAATCACTACGGCTGCGCCACTGCATATTTAAGGTCCCTCCTGCGCTAGCTGAGCACCCGCCTCTATGGTCCTGGCAGCGGAAAATCTGGACTGGCCGCAGCGACCTACACTGGTAATTTTATAAAAGCTTTTAGCCTTACCCAGGCTTACATCGGAAGAATAATTAGCGTTGTTACCCAGATTACAGCTACTGCCATCTTCGTACAGACAACTGCAGGAAATGTGCGCCGAACATAATTGCAAACCCTGAACACCGGAGAAATTAATATTGAGGCTTAATACACCGCAGCGCGAGTCGACCGACAGGCGACTGGAGGCGTCCGGATAAAAAAGAGACTGCAAGCCCCGCTGTGCGCCTGACTCTGCCGCGTAAAAGGCCTCAACGCTCAACAATTCCTGAGTAATACTTTGATTTGCCTGAGACGAAGTGCGCGCTATGACAATTGCCAAGCCGCCCATCACCACCAAAATAAAAAGCGCTACCGGAATCAAAAAGCCAGCCTGTCGCGCTAGGCCTTTAGGTGCGCCTGGCCAAGGCTTGGTATTATTAGGGCACATTGTGAATCATCACCTGTTGTACAAATTCCATTGACTCACCCGCCTTGCTAAAACTCAGCTGAACAGTTACCAGGGTATTACGATTTTCGGTTGCCCCGGAAATCACGAAGGGGGTCGTCGCGCTAACGCCCTTGGCCAAAAGGGAATAGCTTGCCGTTAAATCAACATCGCTATTATTGATATTTTGATTTTCGTATACACGCAGCTCATCACCCACCAGACAAAATGCCTGTGGATTATTGAGCAGGTAAAAGCGACGATTGGTTGAATTGCGCAACCAGAGTTTGGCCGCGCCAAACACCAATTGATTCGCGCTTGTAGCACCGCTCAGATTCGCTCGCGAAGCTGCACCTGCACCATAAATTTCACTCGCCGATAGCGCGCCAATACTGGCATAAAACGCCTGGCCAAAATCCAATGTATAAGAAGATACTGGCAGGGATGCCTTGGCCGCTGCACCATTGGCTGTATCTGGAACCAACTCAAGATAACTGCCACCAGCAGCAATGGGAATAAACTCCAGGCAGCGCCCGCCAGCCGAGACCAGGCGCAGCGAATAAGGTAAAGCACCACGCAACTGCCGGGTCATTCGCTCCAGCGCCGGGCGAGCACTATTTACCAACTGCGCACGCCGCTGAGTACTTTGGTAGGAATCCATGATTTTTGCGATAAAAGGCAAACCAACACTGGCCAGGATAGCCAAAATCACAATAACCGAGATCAACTCAATTAAGGTAAAGCCCTTATTGAATCGCACCCAGACGGCCCCCGCTGCCCTGCTCATTAAAAGTTTGCCCTTTGAACCGACAGGGTTAAATTTACGCCCTTGGGGCCAGTCACAGTAACGCTGATCGTTTTAATGTTGGCATTGGTGCTGACACTGACACTGCGGTTATAGCCGGGATAGGGTTGATCGCTCCAGCCGTGATAATCATCGACATCATTCATATCTGCATCTGGGGTGTTAGTGCAGCTAAGCCCCCCACTGCCACTGCATGCGGGGATACCGCCGGTTGGTGTATTGGCGTCGTATTTTAAAGCAAATACCACGTCCAACTGGGATTGCGCCAGCTCCAGGGCGCGAGTTTGAATGAGGGGATCTATGTTTGCGCGAGTCGCCTGATTAAAAACACCCACCAAGGCCAGCAGCGCAATACTGATGACAAGAATAAAAACCAACAGCTCCAGCAGAGTGACGCCCAGTTGTTTCAGGTAGCCAGTCGCTCGGGCTGCAGCGCTTTGATTAATCGGAATGGGCATAGCCACTGGCCTCAAGGGTAATAATCGCTGAGATTCCCTGACTGGCTCCCGAACCAATAAGTTGAATACTGCCCTGAGTCGTCCGCCCCAATCGGTCATACAGGAAATTGGCGTTGGACGCTATCACACTCACATTATTCGGCAGCTGTAGTGGATATTCGACCCCACCATTTTGAATAGGCAAACCATTTTCGTTAACACTGACCCCATGGCTGCTAAAGCTAACACTTATGCCATCGCGGGCCATGGCGGTTTGCTGCGCAAAAGACAAGGCCGCGAGTATATCATCGCGGCCTCCTAACACGGCGGCATTACCGGTTGATCCCATTCGACTCATCAGGGTGACAGAAACCACACCCAGTAAAATCATAATGGTCAATAACTCAACCAGGGTAAAACCCAGAGAGAACTTCCTCATTTCATGCTAGCGCACTATTAGGGAACGTAAATACCGTTGAAGTTAGCCGTTTTAGTAGAGCTGGTTTGGGTTACAGTACATACCGCTGTATCGCCCAGATTAGTCGTAGCGAAACTACCGGAAACTGTATAGCCACTTGGTTGACCGCCAACCAACAAGCTATATACAGCGGCACAACTAGTCACAGAGGTTGCAGATACCGAAGTAGTAAGCCCGGCCGCGGTAGCCACAGCATTGGCATAGTTAATGGCCATGGCACTGCCCATATTACCGGCAACACCGTTTACCGCAGCGGTTTCAGCCGCATCAGACATATCAACAAATTTAGGTAGTGCGGTAGCCGCCAAAATACCCAAAATCACAATGACCGCAATCAACTCAATTAGGGTAAAACCCGCTTCACGCTTCATAGGTTATCCTCGGTAAAAATCGCAAAACAATTATTGGGGACAATCCATTAATTATAAATTCCTGAAAATGCTCAGGGTGTTAGCCAAAACATTCCATAAATATAGCCTAATCTGCCTATACTTCAAACGCATAAATTGTGGGATTTAATGTTTAATTTGGTGATAAAAAATATCACCGCGAAAAATATTCGAAAAACCCGCTTAGTTGACGCTAGAAGCCGGGGCCTAGAATTACGCCGCCATCTTCCGGATGATAATCAAAATAGAGCAACTCCGCACTCAATAGCGAACTCTTAATCAAGCCATAGTAGCGACAGCCATTGGCCAGATTGGTCACACCAAACTCGCTGCGCACTGACGAATTAAATCCAACTGCCAACTTGGGCGGGTCCCGCAACAAACCCTGCCAGAGCAAACGGCAATCCTCAGCGCTGGGCAAGCTGGATTCAGTTACAACCCCCGCCATGGTGACCGGCCAGCCCTGGGCTGAAAAATAAAAATCCCGCCCCGCCAATGGCTGAGTAATATAAGGGGGTTCAAGCCCCTCCGCCTGCGTATGAGTCTTTAGTATCCAGCCAACCCGCGCACTGGCCAGCCCTGTGGCAAAATGGCTGGCGATTATTTTGAGCCTCAGGCGTTTGGCGTCCTCGGCCATAGCCCCGTAGTAGTTGGCCGCCACTATGGCCAGCAATCCAATAACTATAGCCACCAGTAAAACCTCTAGACGCCCGCGACTGTAGCTGCTCAAGTTTTTCCACTCACTGTTGAATAGCGTAGACATTCCACATGGGTAAAAAGATACCCAGCGCCAGCACGGCCACAAATGCCGCCATTACCACAATCATCAAGGGCTCGATGCGATCACCGAGTTTTTTCACATCGTATTCCACTTCGCTTTCGTAAAAGCTGGCCACTTCCATTAACAGTGAATCAACCCTGCCACTCTCTTCGCCGACAGCGATCATTTGCAGCACCAGTGGCGTAAACATGCCGCTGACCAAATGGGTTTGATAAAGCCCCTCACCGCGTTCAACTCCGGCGCGAATCGCGCGAATCTTGTCACTCAGGTAGGGATTATCCAGAGCTCTGGCACTTAACTCCAAGGCGGCGGATATGGGCAATCCAGCGCTGAGCATCAGGCCAAACGAACGCGCGTAACGCGCCAGTGAAGCCCGCTCAATAATATCGCCGACGATAATCAGGCGCAGTTTCTTTTTTCCCCAAACACGACTACCCTGGGGCGAATTAACATACTGATGGCACCAGGCGCCAAGTGCGATCAGGATCACCAATAAATACAGCCAGTAATTAACAAAAAAATCGGAAACGCCAATCAGTATACGCGTGGGCAGTGGCAGCTCTGCACCAAACTTATTAAACATACCCGCAAAAGCGGGGATGACTTTGATATTGATAATAGTGATGGCAACAGCCATAGCCAGAAGCACTATGCTGGGATAACGCAGGGCAGCAGTAATACTTTTTACTGTGGCATGGTCCCGCTCCAGGTAATCGCTCAGCTGCTTAAACACTATATCCAGCTTGCCGGAGGACTCACCAACACTCACCATACTGACAAACAGGTTATTAAATATTTTCGGATGAGCCCTAAGCGCGGTAGAAAGTTCCACCCCCGCCTCCAGCCGCTGAACAATATCCGTGAGCGCTTCTTGAAATAATAAATTGCGCGATGAACCAGCCAAACCGCGCAGCCCCTTAACCAAAGGAATACCAGCGCGGGCAATGGTGTGCATTTGCCGGCAAAACATAATCAACTCAACATTGGTCACCCGCTGCAAATTAAGCGCGCGCTCCAGGCGCTGGCTAAAGGGCAGCTCCTGTACATACTCATTGACGCTTACCGGCGTAATACCGCGCCTCAATAATTGATTAATTGCGCCGTCCTGAGTGGCGGCGTCCAGCTGGCCGGAAATTAACCGGCCTTCGCTGGTGCGCCCTTTGAACTCAAAAATTGCCATTACGCTTTACACCTGAACATGGGTGATTAATCTATTTGTGCCGAAATGGCCATAACTTCATCCAGGCTGGTTAAACCTGTCACGGCATAATTAAGTGCCGCTTCGCTCAGGGTGACAAAGTCCTTGGAGTTACTGGCCGCTTGAGTGAAGCCGTGAACATCATTGGTGCGCAGGGCTTTAGCCATATCCTCATTCAGCTCCAGCATTTCAAAAACCCCGATTCGCCCTCGGTAGCCAGTGTTATGACAGTGAGGACAGCCGCTGCCGCTTTTAAACTGCACTTGGCTATAGTCGCGCCCGCGACCAATGGCAGCCAACAATTCCAGCTGCTGGCTGTCCGGGGCAGCGGCCTGAATACAGCTGCTACAAATACGTCGCACCAGTCGCTGGGCAATAATGGCTTTGAGTGAGGTAGCCACCAGATAGCCGTCCACACCTATATCCAACAGGCGCATCGCCGAGCTGATGGCATCATTGGTGTGCAGTGTGGACAACACCATATGGCCGGTCATGGAGGCGCGCAGTGCAATTTCCGCCGATTCGCTATCGCGAATCTCACCCACCAGCAAAATATCCGGGTCCTGACGCAGAGTCGCACGCAGCACGCTGGCAAAGGTCAGGCCGATTTTTTCGTGTAGTTGCACCTGGCTGATACGCGGCAGGCGATATTCAACCGGATCTTCCACCGTAATAATTTTTTTCTCAGGCTTATTTAATTCGGACAAGGCGCCATAAAGTGTGGTGGTTTTACCACTACCGGTTGGCCCGGTTACCAGCACCAAACCATGAGGGCGAGTAATTACTTTGCGAAAACGCTGAATCAGCTCCTGGGGCATACCCACCTTATCCAACGCCAACACGCCGTCGGTGTGATCCAGTAAGCGCATCACCACAGATTCGCCAAACTGCACCGGCATAGTGGAGATACGCACATCAATATTGCGCTGTTTAACCTTGAGGTTAAAACGGCCATCCTGGGGCAAACGCTTTTCCGAAATATCCAAGCCTGCCATCAGCTTTAAACGCACCACCAGCGCCGAGGCGATTCGTTTTTCATTCATTACCTGCTCCAGCAGCGCACCGTCTATACGGTTGCGAATGCGCAGCACTTTTTCGTCTGGCTCTATATGAATATCCGAGGATTTAGTGGTAATCGCCTCTTCAAAGATCTTTTGCAGCAACTTGACCACAGGTGCTTCGCTGTCAGTTGCGTCTGTTACAAAATCGGCCAGGTCAACCGAGGCCTCTTCCAACTCTTCGCCCAGCTCAGTGGCAAGGCTGGCGATTTCGCTGGAGCGGGAATAGGCGATATCGAGAATATCCAGCAGCTCGGATTCGCGCACTACAGCCGGTTTAAGATTTTTTTGCAAAATGCGCTGCAATTCGTCCAGACAAAAAATATCCGTAGGGTCAGCCATACCCAGCAGCAGGCCATCAAAATCCTCGCGCAGCAGCATTACCCTGTAGCGGCGCGCGCTTGTCTCAGGCAAACGCTGCACCAAATCGCGGTCAAAACGAAACTGTTTTAATTCAACAAAGGGAATCGCCAGCTGTGCTGAAAGCAAGTTTAAGAGTGCATTCTCTTCAACATAACCCAACTCCACCAGGGTCGCGCCCAATTTGCGCCCGGTGAGCTTTTGCTCCTGCAGCGCGTGCTGCAGTTGGCTTTCGGAGATCATCTGCTTTTCAACCAGCAGATCACCGATACGAATACGTTTTACGGGTGTAGGGTTCATAATCTCTGTATATCCGGCATTTTTGCGTTAGCTGCTCAATGCAGCTATACGCTGTTCGGCGTAGCTGCGCACTTCGGTTTGCAAATCTTGATACTCAACCAGGCGTCTGTAAGCCTGCAAAGCGCCCGGCTTTTGCGCAAGTGCATCCAGGGCCAGGGCATAGCCCAATAACAACCCGGGCTTTTCACCAAAATCTTTTAACAGTGAATAATAGCTGGCAGCCGCTTTGCCATAACTGCCCTGCTTTTGATAAAGCCCCGCCAACAGCGACCTGTAGTTTTCATTTACGCCTGCCGCATCTAGCTGCTGTTCCAGTAGTGCTATAGCAGCCGGCTCATCCTGGGTCAGGAGCGCCAACCTGGCGGCAAAGTATTGGCGAGCGCCTGGTGATAAAAATTCTGCCTGCGCAAGCAATTGTTGCGCGTCCCGCGCCCGCCCCTGTTGGCAATAAATTTCCAGCAACAGCTGGCTGGATTCGAACGCCTCAGGCTGGTGCTGCAAAAAGCCCTGCAGCGCAGCAATTGCCCCCGCGGCATCGCCCTGAGCATTTAATTGCTGTGCCAGACGCACCTGCTGCAGATCCAACCAGTGTTTATTGGGTGCAACCCTTAGCTGGGTTTGACCACCCGCAGAAGTGCTCGCTAAATCCTGCGCCAGGCTGCCGCTGGCATCCGCGCCAGCCTCTGCAGTTACCGCAGCTGCATGGGCACTTTGAGTTTGAGCTTGATTTTGCATCGCTGGATCAGGCGCTACCGACACCTGCAGTTATGCATTGAAAATCTGCACGGGTGGATACTCGGGGGCAACCAATTGCGCGCGATGGGCCAGAGTTTTCGCGCGCAGTAAATTACCCTCGGCCAAGCTTGCCTTGGCAATTGCCAGGTATCTATCTGCCAACTCAACCACGCCCTGAGTTGCC
>CBIMZH010000049.1:0-10013 GCA_966248255.1 uncultured Cellvibrio sp. | reverse complement strand
AGTTCGGCGCGACCGGCATTGCGGTACTGCTGCTCCGAGTCGCGGCGCTGCTTGACCATTTTATCCAGCAGGGCGAGGGCGCGGGTGTCATCCACCTCGATGCGCTCGTCAACTTCGATGCGTTTGAATTCCGCCATAACAAGACGCAAAACCGCAACGCGCTCTTTTTCTTTAGAGCGCATTGCGGTTTTCAAGGCATCATTTATGCGGTCTTTCAGCGATGTGTTGCTCATAGTCGACTCTGTTGGAGGTACCACAAGTTAACTCGCAGGCTGTTAAAGAGTCCGAGGACCATTTAACAGGCTTACCGGCCTATTAGTACAGGCGGGTAAACTTTTTGGATTCGCGTTGTACCTTTTTAGCGTGACGCTTAACAGCGGCAGCAGCTTGACGCTTACGTACAGTAGTGGGCTTCTCGTAGCACTCACGAGCACGTACGTCGGCCAGGATGCCGGCTTTTTCACAGGCGCGCTTGAAACGGCGCAGGGCTACGTCAAAGGGTTCGTTTTCTTTAAGTTTTACTGAAGGCATGTTTGTACCTGTTGTTCAAAAATGATGTCTTGTTAGGGCAGCCATAGCCAAGGCAATGCCGGCGGCTGTCCGAGGGGTGCGGATTCTATACACTTCTATCCGGTGCTGCAACCTTGCTGGCGGGCCAAATTGGTGGAAACTGCTTCTGGTTCTGCCGGAGTTGAGCCTTTATTATAGGCGCCCCCTGAATCTGGCTGGTCAATTAAGCATCAATCCAGCATTCGAACCCTATAGTGCATATTAATGGCGAGTGTTTATGCGAGTCCTTGGGCTGGAAACTTCCTGCGATGAAACCGGTGTGGCTGTGTACGACAGCGAGCGCGGCCTGCTGGCCCATCGCCTCTACACCCAGATTGCCCTGCACGCCGAATATGGCGGCGTAGTGCCAGAGCTGGCCTCGCGCGACCATGTGCGCAAACTGCTGCCACTCCTTAATGAGGTGATGGAAGCCTCTGGCTCTAGCGCCAAGGATATAGATGCGATTGCCTATACCTCTGGTCCCGGCTTAATCGGTGCGCTTATGGTGGGCGCCGCCTTTGGGCGTTCACTGGCCTATGCCTGGCAGGTGCCAGCTATAGGTGTTCATCATATGGAGGGCCATCTGCTTGCGCCTATGCTCGAGGCGACCCCGCCGGCCTTTCCTTTTGTCGCGCTGCTGGTGTCTGGCGGCCACACGCAGCTGGTGCAGGTGGATGCCATAGGTGAGTATCAGTTGCTGGGCGAATCCATAGATGATGCCGCTGGCGAAGCTTTTGATAAGGCGGCCAAGATGCTCGACTTGGATTACCCCGGCGGCCCGCAAATCGCCAAGCTGGCCGAGCAGGGCGATGCCGCCCGCTTTAAATTCCCGCGGCCGATGGTCGATCGCCCCGGCCTGGACTTCAGCTTTAGTGGTTTAAAAACGGCGACCCTCAATGCCGTAAACCAAAATAAACAGGCCAATGGCCTGCCCGACGACCAGACCTGCGCTGATATAGCGGCGGGGTTCCAGGCGGCGGTAGTGGATACCCTGGTAATTAAATGCAAGCGCGCGCTAGAGCAAGCCGGGATGAAAACCCTGGTAATTGCCGGTGGCGTCTCCGCCAATAAAAAGCTGCGCGCCGATCTGGATTCGGAGCTGGCCAAAATAGGCGCAAAAGTTTTTTATGCCCGCCACGAATTTTGCACCGACAACGGTGCCATGATTGCCTATGCCGGTTGTCAGCGACTGCTCGCTGGCCAGTGCGAAGACTTGCCGATAAATGTTAAGGCGCGCTGGCCACTGGACAGTCTGCCACCGCTGTAATTTTTGATTTTTTATTAAGGCTTTTCCGCTATGGATATTGTTTACATTCGCGACCTGCGCATTGACACCATTATTGGTATTTACGACTGGGAGCGGCAGGTGCGTCAGACGGTGAGCATTGATCTGGAAATGGCCACCGATATTCGCCAGGCGGCGGCAACGGATGACATTCAGTTCGCGCTTAATTACAAGGCTGTGTCCAAGCGTTTAATTAGTTACGTTGAAGGGCGCAACGCGCTTTTGGTGGAAACCCTGGCAGAGGAACTGGCTAAATTAATTCGCGAAGAATTTAATGTGCCCTGGCTTCGCCTGCGCCTGAGCAAGCCCGGCGCGGTGCGTGGCGCCCGCGACGTGGGTTTGGTGATTGAACGTGGCGAAAAGCCCTGAACCCAGGCCAACGGTGGAAGCGAAGATGGTGCAAATTTATTTAAGCCTGGGCAGTAATGTCGAGCGCCACAAGCACATGAGTGCGGGCCTGGATGCGCTGGCGGCGCTCTGCGGCGAGTTGCAGATCTCCTCTGTGTACGAGAGTAAATCGGTTGGCTTTGAGGGCAGCAATTTTTTTAATCTGGTGGTGGGTGCGCAAACTTCATTAAGTATTGGCGAGCTCTCCGACACTTTAAAAAAAATCGAAGATGCCAACGGGCGCAAGCGCGCAGGCCCCAAATTTAGTCCGCGCACTCTGGATATAGATATTCTCACCTATGGCGATTTTGTTGGTGAAGAGTCTGGCGTAAGCCTGCCCCGCGCCGAGATTACCCAGAATGCGTTTGTGCTTTTACCCCTGGCGGAAATCGCCCCGGCGCAGCGGCATCCTCACTGGCAGCAAACCTACGCCGATCTCTGGCTGGCCTACGACAAAAATTCGCAGCAATTATGGTCGATTGATTTTAGTTGGCGCGGTCAGCTTATTTCCCGTACATCGGCTTAGTCGCTGCTTTTTTAGGATCAGTGTTTTTAGCATCAGCGCTTTTAGAGCCAGCGTTTAAAGGCAACCCAGCCAAACACCAGCGCGATTAACAGCATGGCCCCCAGGCTATAAAAGTAGCCAAAGTGCCAGCGCAGTTCGGGCATGTAATCAAAGTTCATGCCGTAGATGCCGGCAATAAACGTCAGTGGCACAAATACGGCGGTGATCACGGTTAAGACGCGCATGGTGTTGTTAAGCATGTGCGAGGTGATGGATAAGTAGCCGTTAATCAAATCGCCGCAGATGTCGTAATACATGGTGCACAAACCGTGTAAGCGCTCGCAGCGTTCATACAGGTCTTGCAGTGCGTGCTCTATATCGCCATCCTCCTGCTGCAGTAATTCAGAAATATCCTCACGCAAATTTTCCACCATACGCTCGTGATAACTAAAAATGCGTTTGAGCTTGCGCAGTCGCGATTGGTAGGCGATCAGCTCGCGCATGGTGTCGTCGTTGGGGCGCTCCTGCATCGAGTCTTCCAGCTCGGTCAGGCGCGGTTCAAAGGCGAGTATGGCGTCCAGGTAGCGGCCCACGGAAAAGCGCATTATGCGAGTGGCCAACAGGCCTGGGCTAACCAGCAGGTTTTCGCTGTGAGCCGATTCCCAATAGTGTTTAATCGCCATGGAGTTGCGCGAGTGACAGCTGATCAGGCAGCGCTTGCTGGCAAACAGCGCAATGGTCATTTGCTCTATGGTGAGATCCTGATTGAACTCGGTAATGCCGCGGTAAAGGATTAGGGTGTTATCGTCGAAGTGTTCGTATTTGGGTGGGTGGCGATGGCGTTGGACATCTTCAATCGCCAGCGGGTGACAGCCCAGGCTTAGCAGCCATTCGCGTTCGGCATCGGCTGTTTCGCCTTGCAGGTCGATCCAGATGAAACTTTTTTCATCCTTGCGCCACTCGTCAATCAGATCTGTGCCGCCGCATTTCCATTGGTTGTCGTCTCGCCATAGCTGTGCGCGAATCATGCATCCTCCGACAATTTACGTATTTTAAATAGTGAGTGAACGGCCGCCGTCCACCGTCAAAATTTGCCCGGTCATATAGGCCGATTCCTGGGCGAGAAACACGGCTGTGCGAGCTATGTCTTCCGGTTTGCCGCGCTGTTGCAACAGTATTTTGGCAAGCAGGCTGGATTTAACATCATCACCCAGGTCTTCGCTTTCCGGCCAGAGAATGGCGCCCGGGGCAATGCCATTCACTCGCACCTCGGGTGCCAGCTCGCGCGCCAGGGTTTTGGTGAGCATTACATTGCCGGCTTTGGCGATGCAGTAAACACTGTGATTGCCCAGCGGGCGCTCGGCATAGATATCGGCAATATTAATGATGCAACCCTTGCTCGCTTTAAGTGCCGGTGCCAGCGCTTGTGCTAAAAAGAAGGGGGCTTTAAGGTTGCTGGCGAATATGTCGTCCCATATTTCCGGGGTGACCTCGCCCAGGGGGGTGGGATAAAAACTGGAGGCGTTGTTAATCAGTAAATTCACTCGCCCCCATTGATCCATGCCCTGGCGGGCGAGCTGGATAACTGCCTGGGTGTCACTGAGGTCAGCTTTTACCGCTATCGCAGAATTGGCGCGGCTGCTGTTTAGCGTCTGAATCAGGTTGAGTGCCTGGGTTTCGGAATTATGGTAATGCACCAGCAGATTAAAGCCCTTGGCATGAAGTTGGCGCGCTATCTCCGCGCCTATGCGCCTGGCGCCGCCCGTAATTAGCGCGACTGGGTTTGATGCGAGTGTCATAATAAATCCCTACGTTTGACTATTGTTGTTGTCGTTCTGGTTGTGCAATTTTTTGCAGTGCTTGCTGGCGATGCTGGTTGAGTGCTTCGCCCAGTTCGCGACCGCTAAGTCCAAGCTCCTGTAGTGACTTGGCGGTAACTGCCTGGCAGCAGGCGAGTGCCTGGCGCAGGTGATCGGCTTGCGGATAGGCGCGATCTTCGAAGCCGGTGCGTCCCCGTGCATCTGCTTCGCAGCTTAGCAGGAAAAGCTCAAATCGCTCCGGGCGGCGCAGGGCATCGGTTTCCTGCAGGGTTTTTAACAGCGTAGCGGCCTTAAGGTCTAACGCTCGGTGGCAGTGGGTGTGCCACTGGGCGACCAGCAGCGCCAACTCTTTATAGTCGCGCGGCGCGCCAAGTCGTTCGCAGGCGCTTTTTACCAGTGGTAACCCGCGCACTTCATGGGCGATATGGCGCGGCCATTCCGCCTCCGGGGTTATACCTTTGCCCAGGTCGTGCAGCAGGGCGGCAAACCGCACTAGTGTTTCAGGGCTGAGTTTTACCGCCTGCTGCAGCGCCATAAGGCTGTGAATGCCGGTATCTATCTCCGGGTGGTGTTCGGGGTTTTGCGGAACCCCAAATAGTGCATCCAGCTCCGGCAACAGGCGAGCCAGAGCACCGCATTGGCGCAAAATATCAAAGTAAATTTCCGGATTAGCTTCGCCCAGAGCGCGCTGGGTTTCCTTCCAGATTCGCTCTTGCACCAGATGATCTACCTCGCCCGAATCCACCATCTGTTTCATCAGGCTCAGGGTTTCAAAGGCGACACTAAAGCCCAGGTGGAAATAGCGCGCGGCAAAGCGGGCGACGCGCAAAATGCGCACTGGGTCTTCACTAAACGCGGGGGATACATGGCGCAGCAGGCGCGCATTTAAATCTGCCTGGCCGCCATAGGGGTCGATAATCTGACCCTGCTCATCTTCGGCCATGGCGTTAATGGTCAGGTCGCGACGAATCAGGTCGTCTGTGAGGCTGACTTCCTCGCCGCAATAAAAACTAAAACCTCCATAGCCCTGGCCAGTTTTGCGCTCAGTGCGCGCCAGCGCATATTCCTCTTTGCTTTGCGGATGTAAAAAAACCGGGAAGTCTTTGCCGACCGCAGTGAAGCCAAGAGCTTCCATTTGCGCGGGTGAGCTACCTACCACTACCCAGTCGCATTCAGTTACCGGGCGGCCCAGTAACTTGTCGCGAATTGCCCCGCCTACTAAATAGGTTTTCATGCAGTTTTGCTTCGTAAAAATTTGCTTGAGTATAAAACAAATCCTTAAGACAAAAAATTATATCGAAATAACTTGTGGCTATTTTGAAATTCAATTAGAGTCGTTGCTCATTCACTTAAAACAAGTTTTATCTATGTCCATGCATCTTTGCCCAGTCAATAAATTCGCGCTGCGAACCATTTGGTTTGCGGGCTATGCGCGTTTATGGGCGGACGAAAGGTAAATAGTGAAATAAAATATTTTTACCAAAGGCCGCAGCAAAAACTGCGGCCTTTGTCTTTTCAGGGTTGTGGAATTTGCTGCGAAAGGTCTTGTACTTTAACTGACAAGGAGCTTTATCGTGGCTGTTTTTCTCGCGTATTTATCGGTAATTCTGATATGGGCGACTACACCCCTGGCCATCAAATGGAGCAGTGATAGCCTGAGTTTTATCGCTGCCGCCAGTGGCCGTACGCTGCTGGCTTTGCCCCTGGCTTTGGCTTTGCTCTGGTTATTTTCCTGGCCATTCAAATTATTGCCGCCACTCAATCTGGCGCGCCATTGGAAAATCTATGCGGCGGCATCGCTAAGCATTTTTCCCAATATGCCTATTGTTTATTGGGCGGCGAAATTCATTCCCTCCGGCTTGGTGGCTGTGCTGTTTTCGCTCTCGCCATTTATAACGGGTGCCTTAAGTTTGCTGTTGCTGGGTGAGAATCCATTTTCGCGCAGACGTGTATTGGCATTGGTGTTGGCCTTGATTGGTTTGGCGGTCATTTTTGCGCAGCAGTTGCAGCTGGATAGAGCGGCAGCTTTGGGAGTGTTGGGTATTCTCGCCTCGGCGCTGCTGTTTAGTGGCAGCAGTGTATTGGTAAAAAAGCTCGCACAGGATACTCAGGGTGAACACCCTGGAGCATTTCATCAGGCGACGGGTTCACTGCTGTTGGCGCTGCCAGGTTTGGTAGTTACCTGGTGGTTGATGGATGGCCAAATTCCCGCGACCGTTTCGCTAAAATCCGGTGCCTCTTTGGTGTATCTGGCTGTTATAGGTTCACTCCTGGGCGCGGCGCTGTTTTTTTACATTCTTAAGCACCTGTCCGCCAGCAGTGTGTCGCTGGTGACCCTGGTTACGCCGGTATTGGCGTTAATTCTGGGTGCCTGGGTTAATGCGGAATCGCTTGGCAGTCAGGTGTTTGGCGGGGTGTTTTTGGTGCTCTTGGCGCTGCTGATTTATATAGGTTTACCGCTGCGCAGCTGGCTGCAACAGCTGGATACCAGGGCATTAAATTGCCTGTTGCGCACGGGTGTCGGACCCAGTGAAAACTTGATTAGAGAGCTGGAGGAAGTAAGACGCGACACCTTGCGCCTTAAATGAGTTTTTTTGGTGCGCGATTGTTAAGCGGGGGCATGTAATGTGCCCCTTTTTTGTGCGATAGCAATAATCAGTTTGAGTATGCAATCTTGTATTCAATTGGTAATCGTTTGATTTTTAAAGAAAAAATAAAATTGGCCTAGGAGCTGCAATAAGCCAATCAAGCTAGCGTGATTTATCAATAGCTGTTTCAAGACCAAGTACGATTACCATGAAAACTAGAGGATGAACTCATGAAGATGAAACAAAAATTACTCGCTGGTGCTGTAGCTCTGTCTGCCTTGGCTGGCTTTGTAGCGCCTGCTGCTCATGCAGAAGTTGCCGCATCTGTTGCTGCCTCCAACATGTACTACTGGAGGGGTTATGATCTGGGTGGTGGTGCAGCGCTGATCGCCGATGTAAACGTAAGCTCAAACGGTTTTGTTGCTGGTGTTTGGACTTCCTCTGGTGATGCCACTCTGGGCACAGAATACGACCTCTATGCCGGTTACTCCGCCAGTGCTGGCGATTTCACTTACGGTTTAAGTGTTGTTTCTTACAACTATCCAACTCTGGGTTCTGCTGCAATTGCTCCAGGTGACTATGTAGAACTCATCCCAACTATCGGTTATGGCCCAGTTAAGTTCACTTATTACGATGCCGTTGTAGCTGATCATGATCCACTGGGTGATGAAGACTACTCCTACGCCACCTTGGAATTGATTTTC
Source organism: uncultured Cellvibrio sp. (assembly GCA_966248255.1). GTDB lineage: Bacteria > Pseudomonadota > Gammaproteobacteria > Pseudomonadales > Cellvibrionaceae > Cellvibrio. The sequence continues at coordinate 2,175 of CBIMZH010000049.1, read as the reverse complement.
GACAAAGTGTCTTTCAAGTACGGCCAGCACATGAGCGATGGTGACACCCTGTCTTCTCACTTGGATGCTACTTTCAAGTACAACGACAACCTGAGCTTCACTCTGGGCACCTTAATCGATGATGGTGATGATCCAGAAGCTAACGATGCTAACTTTGTTGTTACCCTGTCTCTGCCCATCTAATTAGTTTTTTAGAGCGCAGAAATCAGAAAAAAGCAGGCTTAGGCCTGCTTTTTTTGTTTTTGGTGCCACTCTCGGCGACTTTAAAAAGTCATAATTATATGATTTAATTGGGGCTTCACGAAATCCCGATATACTGCCGCCACGCGCCTAGCGCAAGGTCTGGCAATCCAAGGAATCCCCATGAGCACTTCTGTTTCCCCTTCATCTCCGCAAGTTTTAGTGACTGGTGGCGCTGGCTATATTGGCAGCCATGTTTGTGTCGAACTCATCAACAGCGGTTATTTCCCCGTGGTAGTGGATAACCTCTGCAATTCCAAAGCTGAAGCGCTCAAGCGCGTAGCGCAAATTACCGGTGTTGAGCCAGCGTTTTACCAAATTGATATTAATGACAAAGGCGCTCTTGCCGATGTCTTTGCCGCCCATTCAATTCAGGCAGTTATGCATTTTGCCGGCCTTAAAGCAGTGGGTGAGTCCAACCAGATTCCACTTAAGTACTATCGCTACAATGTTGCCGGTACTCTGTCGCTGGCGGAAGTAATGCAGGACTTCAGTGTGTGGAAGCTGATTTTCAGTTCATCGGCGACTGTCTATGGCGATCCGGTTTCTGTGCCTATAGATGAAAGCTTTGCCACCTCGGCCACCAATCCCTATGGCCGCAGCAAATTGATGGTGGAAGAGATGCTGCGCGATGTCGCCAAGGCGCCAGACAGTCAGTGGAATTTCACCCTGCTGCGCTACTTCAACCCTGTGGGCGCCCATGAGTCAGGTTTGATTGGCGAAGACCCTGCGGGCATCCCCAACAATCTGGTGCCCTATATCTCCCAGGTGGCCATTGGCAAGTTGCAGCAGCTGAGTGTATTTGGCGATGACTACAACACAGTGGACGGCACAGGCGTGCGCGATTACATCCATGTAGTGGATTTGGCGCGCGGGCATGTGGCGGCGCTGGAGGGCTTGGAGAAATCCGGCAAAGGCTGTCGCGAATACAACCTGGGCACAGGTTGTGGTTACTCTGTGCTGCAAATGATCAAGGCTTTTGAAGCGGCCAGTGGTCGCGCCGTCCCCTACAAAATTGCCCCGCGTCGCCCAGGCGATATCGCCAGTTGTTACGCCAATGCCGACAAGGCAAAAACCGAGCTGGGTTGGGACGCTCGTTTCGACTTGGAGCGGATGATGGTGGATACCTGGCGCTGGCAGTCGCAAAACCCTAAGGGCTACGAAGTTTAAGTTTTCCCTTTGCCTAACAATCACCCGGCTTGCCGGGTGATTTCATTTTGGGCTGCTGATAATTCCTCTCACTTGAGTCCCAAGTTAGGGGTGAGGCATGTATAGTAGGCGCCAAAATATTTACGGGAGTTTTACATGTTGAATTTGATGTGGCTTTTGGTCGGCCTGGCGCTGCTTACCTTTGGTGGTGAGGCGGTGGTGCGTGGTGCCCTGGGGGCGGCCAAGCGTCTGGGCGTCTCGCCGTTGCTGGCGGGGCTGGCGATTGTGGGTTTTGGCACCTCGGCGCCAGAGCTGGTGGTATCGGTTAAGGCTTCGCTGGGTGGTCAGCCGGAAATCGCTCTGGGCAATGTTATCGGTAGCAATATTGCCAATATCCTGCTGATCCTCGGTATAGGCGCGCTGATTACCCCATTGGTTATTCACATGCACAGCTTCAAGCGCGATGGTTTCGCCTTGATTGTAGCCTGCCTGTTATTTATGGGGCTGGCCAGCTTTGGTGGTTTGGCTCGCTGGGAGGGCCTGGTGCTGGTGCTGGCGTTGATCGGCTATTTGGTTTGGGCCTATCGCACCGAGCGTGAAGATAAAGCGGCAGGTGAAGAGGCTGAGCCTGATGTGGAAATGCCGCGTTTGCCTGTGCCGCTGATTTTGCTCTATCTGGTCATCGGCTTTGCCATGTTGATTTACGGTGCAGATCGCTTTTTGTTTGGCGCCATAGGTCTGGCCAAGGCCTTTGGTGTGTCAGATGCAATTATCGGCTTGACGGTG
>CBIMZH010000048.1:0-10030 GCA_966248255.1 uncultured Cellvibrio sp. | reverse complement strand
GTCGGTTTCGATGCGCTGCAGGCCGTGGTAACCCATCACTTGCAATACCTTGGCTTTACGGGTGTTGCCTTCGTGGTCAACCACAACCACTTGCTGGTTGGGCGCCAGGCTGCCGCGGGTAATACGGCCGATACCGATTACGCCCACGTAGCTGGAGTAGTCCAGCGCGGAGATTTGCATCTGGAAGGGGCCATCCAGGTCAACCTTGGGTGGTTGCACCTTGTCGACGATCATCTGGAACAGCGGCGTCATGTCTTCGGCGATATCTTCCGGATCCAGACCGGCAACACCGTTGAGCGCCGAGGCGTAAACAATGGGGAAGTCCAGTTGTTCGTCGGTGGCACCCAAGCGGTCAAACAGGTCGAACACCTGGTCGATAACCCACTCGGGGCGCGCGCCTGGACGGTCAATTTTGTTGACTACAACGATAGGGTTCAAACCCTGCTCGAAGGCCTTGGAAGTTACAAAGCGGGTTTGTGGCATAGGGCCGCCCACGGCGTCCACGATCAGCAGTACCGAATCCACCATGGACAGTACACGCTCCACTTCACCGCCGAAGTCGGCGTGTCCGGGGGTGTCCACGATGTTAATGCGGTAGTCGTTCCACTTGATGGCGGTGTTTTTGGCCAGGATGGTAATACCGCGCTCGCGTTCCTGGTCATTGCTATCCATGATCAGGTCGCCGGTGTCTTCGCGGCGATCCAGGGTGCCAGACTGGCGCAGCAGCTGGTCAACCATGGAGGTTTTACCGTGGTCAACGTGGGCGATGATGGCAATATTGCGCAGTTTTTCGATGGCTGATTGGTCTGTCACGTGGGATTTCTCTTGGGGTTGTGCCCTGGGCTACAAGGCGAGGGATGCATAAAAAGGCGCGCATTATACCCATCTCACCCCTACACAGGAATGAAAAAGGCCAGTTTATTTGCACAAAAAATCATCTATTGGCTGGCTTAACCGATTATCCAGCGGCTGGCCCTGGCCCAGCGGCGGCGAATGGCGAGGATCAGGATCAGGCTGCCGTAAAACTGAAAGACAAAAATGGCGGCGCTGATCAACAGTGCCGACTCGGCGTCGGAGGGCATTTTCCAGCCTAGTTGCTCGGCCAAATCCACCAGATTGCCCACCGCCAGGGAGAAGAGTGGGTGGACAAAAAACAGTGGGAAGCTCAAGTCCGCCAGCTGGCGCAGGTGATTGCCCAGCGCGCCGGGTTGAATCTGGCGGCACAGCGCCAGCAGCAACAGGCAAAGGCCGAGTTTTTGCACCAGCTGCCAATCCAGCCCCTGCCAGACCAAGGGGAACTTATGGTAGTTGCCCACATGGGGGAAGACATAGGTCTGGATAAAGAGTGAGGCGCAGGTCGCCAGAACCGCCGCAATTAGCAGCGGCTTTTGCAGGGCGCGCAGCTGTGGCTGGTATAGGGAGAACAAAATGCCCAGCAGATAAAAGGGACTGAAATACACCAGCGACTGAAACTGGTTGATATTGGAATCGGGGCGATGCATCACCAGCGCGATCAGGGTAAAGCCCAGCAGCAGCCCCAGCTGCCAGCGCCAGCCCAGGCGGATATAGGCCAGGTGCAGGGGCGAACAGGCAAAGGTGAGCAGAATAAAGGGAATATACCAATGGGGGAAAAGCACATAGCCGTTGCGCGCGGTGTACCAGCAGTTGAGCAGAATAATCTGCGGCGAGTGGCCATCAAAGGCCCAGCCAATCGAGAGAAACACCAGGCCGATCAGCGAAATGGCAACAAAGGGCACGCCAATCTGCTGCAGCTTTTTGAGCATAAAATCGCGGTAGGCAAAGCGCGGGTAAAACACCCGGTGAAAGAAAAAACCGGAGATAAACACGAATACGCCTGTGCCGCCGCGCAGCAGGTTTTCCAGTAACAGCGGGAAGCCTTTTTCCGATAAAAATACCGAGTGACCCAGCACTATAAGCACTATGGCCAGGGCGCGCAGGTAGTCGAACTCCGCCAGCCGCTGGGGTTTTACCCCTAGCGCGCTGGCGGGCAGCGGGTTGCTAGTCATAAAAGACTGGTCATGAAGTGATGCGGCTCTACAAATGAGCGCAAGCTGGCTTAGATGGCACAGGCACTGCGCGGTTCGGGGCGAAATACGCCCACATTGCTATGGCCCGCATCCTTGAGGTTGGCGGCGTGTAATTGGCTCATCACGCCCTTCTGACAGTATAGATAGTAGGTCTTATCGGCGCCCAGCTGGGTGAACTGATTGTTGAGTGAATAAAAGGGAATTTTCAGAATTTCCACCCCGGCCAACTTAAGCGGGTTGGCCTCCTCCTCGTCCGGGTGGCGAATATCTATCACCACCGCAGGTGCTTGCACCTCGCCCACCACAGGTACCGACAGGTCGGTATCCAGCTCGGCCACCAGCTCGTCGATATTTTGCGCGCGCTGTTCGGCAATGGCTTTTTCGAGCACGGCAAAATCAAAGTTGGCCTCTTCCCTTTCCACCTTGTGCATACGCGCGCGGGTGGTGGGGTTTACCGAAATCACACCGCAGTATTCGGGCATGGAGGCGGCAAAGCTCTCGGTGCCGATTTTGCGCGAAATGTCGATGATATCGCCCTTGTCCATAGTGGCCAGCGGGCGCAGCACCAGCATGTCGGTGGCGCGGTCAATACAGTTGAGGTTTATCAGTGTCTGGCTGGACACCTGGGCCACGCTCTCGCCGGTGACCAGCGCCGGAATCTCCAGCGACTCGGCCACCTGCTCGGCGGCGCGCAGCATCATCCGCTTGAGCACCACGCCCATATAGGAGTTGTCCACCTTCTCCAGAATTTCGCGCACCACATCTTCAAAGGGCACGGTGACAAATTTCACCCTGTGGCTGGCGCCGTACTTGTTCCACAGGTAGTAGGCGACTTCTTTTACGCCTATCTCATGGGCGCGACCGCCCAGGTTAAAAAAGCAGTAGTGGGCGCGCAGGCCGCGCTTGATGCACAAATAGGTGGATACGGTGGAGTCGAAGCCGCCGGAGATAAGTGACAGTACCGGGTCCTGGGCGCCAAGGGGGAAGCCGCCCAGGCCCTGGGTTTTACTGGTCAGCACCCAGAGGCGATCGTCTTTAATTTCCAGCGGCACTATCACGTCGGGTTTATGCAGGTTTACGCCTTTGGCCTTGGAGTGTTGCAGCAGGCCGCCGCCGACATACTGTTCCGCCTGCACTGAGCTGAACGAGTGCTTGCCCACGCGCTTGGCGCGCACGCAAAAGGTTTTACCTTCGAGCAGCTCGCCCCAGTGGCGCAGGGTGTTTTGGAAAATAGATTCCAGATCGCCCAGGGGATAATCGTGAATCAGCGCAAAGTTGGCGATCCCCGGCGTGCGCGCCAGCACCTCAGCCACCTGGTTGGTCACCTGGGCATCTGCCTCGGGGCAGCGAATTTCAATCTTTTCCCAATCGCGCTGCACATCTATGCCAACCCCCAAATTAGCCAGCAGCACCCGCAGGTTATCGCGCAGCTGCTTGATAAAGCGCTTACGCACAGGTGGGCTTTTAATGATGATTTCGGGGAAGACTTTAACAATGAAATGCATGGAGCTGGTTACCAGATAGGACGCGGGGTAAGACAAAGATGCAAATTATAACCAAGTACCCGGGTGCTGGCGCTGATTATTTCCAATCTGAACTAATATGTCCTATAAATGATTTTGGCGCCGTTTTTATAATTAATGAGATGGTTGTCAGTTTAAAAAATAGACGAGTCCAGTCGCCCTGAGCGAGGGCTATATTCAGCAGTATTCTTTTCATTGGGACAAATCTATGTCGTTAAGAGGTCTTGCCATTGGTCACAGGTTGATCATGGCGTTTGGTGCGTTGGTGGTGCTCATGTGTGTGTTGGCGGGAGTATCGCTAAAGGGCCTAGGCAATATGCATGCAGCCGAGGAGGAGATAACGCAGATCAATTTACCGTCTCTGGCGGCTATCGCCGATCTCAATTTATCGCTGATGCGCTTTCGCATATTTACCTTGCGCGCCGCGCTAACCGGCTCTGAAGAGGAGCTGGCCGACACAGTAAGGCGTATGGAAGGCATCAAGACGGATGTGGAGGCCGCTGGTAGAAGCTACGAAAAGCTTATTACTACCGAAGAAGAGCGACGTTTGTATCCCCAATTGCGCAGCGCCATAAGCGCTTACTTTGAGGGCTCGGGTCAGGTAACTACTAAGATGCGCCAGTTAGATACCAGCGGGGCCAAGGCGGTGATAGAGCACAGCCTAAACCCCCTGGCCGACAAGATGACCAAGGTTTTGCTGGAGCTAAACGAGGTTAATACTGCCTCAGTCAAGGCAGTGGCAGCCAAATCCGTCGTGGTATTTGCACGCAGCCGCGAATTTTTGCTGACAACTATGGCGGTTGCCCTGTTGTTAACGGTAGTTCTGGCGTGGGGAATTACCCGCAGTATTACCCAACCGCTGGCGCAGGCAGTAGCGGCCACCGAAACTGTGGCTGGCGGTGACCTGACGCAGGCAATCCAGGTGGAAGGCAAGGACGAGCCTGCTCGCCTGTTAAGCGCACTGTCGAGTATGCAGTTGAGCTTGCGCAGTGCCATTACCCAGATTGCCAATTCAGCAACCCAACTGACCACCGCAACCGAAGAGTTACATGCCGTGGCTGAGGATGCATCGCGCAACCTGCAAAGCCAGAATGGGGAAATTCAGCAGGCAGCGTCGGCCGTCACGGAAATGAGCGCTGCGGTGGATGAAGTAGCGCGCAACGCCGTCACCACCGCCGAGGACTCCAGTCAGTCGGCCAGGTTGGCATACGAAGGCCGCGACCGGGTGCAGCAGACCCTGGGTGCACTGGCGCAAATGACCGAAGAAGTCAGCAAGACTTCAACTCAAGTTCAGGGCCTGGCGGATGAGGCCCAGCATATTGGCAAGGTGCTGGAGGTGATTCGCGCTATCGCCGAGCAGACCAACCTGCTCGCGCTTAACGCCGCCATTGAAGCCGCCAGGGCGGGTGAAGCTGGGCGCGGCTTTGCCGTGGTGGCTGACGAGGTGCGCGCCCTGGCGCATCGCACCCAGGCCTCCACCCAGGAAATTGAACAGATGGTGGCGCGGGTACAGAAGGGAACCCAGGCGTCGGTCGATGCCATGGGGGTAAGTCTGGATTCGGCGCGCTCGACCCTGGGCTTGGCGGCCCAGGCGGGTGAGGCATTGGAAAATATCTACACCCAGGTAGGCAAAATCAGCGAGCGCAATCTGCTTATTGCCAGCGCCTCCGAGGAGCAGGCGGCGGTGGCGCGGGAGGTTGACCGCAATATCGTCAATATTAGCGACTTCTCTACCCAGTCAGCCGCAGGCGCTAACCAGACCAGCGCTTCAGCCCAGGAGCTGGCGCGACTGGCAGTTGACCTCAATGGTCTGGTGACCCGCTTTGTGATTTAAGCCCCTGGCTCAGGGGCAAAGCCCTGCTGTAAATACTCATCGTGGCTGGGCAGCTGCTTGACCATGCGCGCCAGCGACTGGCGCAGCCGGCCCAGTTGCTGCTCCAGTTCCACCTGGCTCAAGCGGTCGACACGCGGGCTGTACTTGTGCGGGCGCACGCCCATCCCCTCCAACACCGACTGCCAGCTGCTGGGGCCAAACAGGCTGTCCTCCTGGCTGTCGAGCAAGCCGTGGCTTTTGAACAGCGCCAGCCGCTCGGCCAGTGAATCCGGCAGCGGCAGCTGGGCGCAGTGGCGCCAAAAAGGCGAATCGCGGCGCTGGCTGGTGCAATAGTGCAGCAGGACAAAATCGCGCACTTCTGCGCAATCGGCGCTGAAGCGGCGGTTAAAGGCGCGCTGCAATTCCGGCGCGCAGGCGCGGTCAGGTTCAAAGCGCAAAAACAGCTCCAGCGCGCGCACCACCAGGTTGAGCGAGGTGGATTCGAGCGGCTCAACAAAACCCGCGGCCAGGCCCAGCGCCAGGCAGTTGCCCTGCCAGAAGCGCTGGCGCTTACCGCTGCTGAACTTGAGTTGCACAGGTTCGCCCAGGCTCTGTCCCTCCAGGCTGCGTAACAGGCTTGATTGGGCCTGTGCCGGGCTGCAAAACTGGCTGGAAAAAACATAGCCATGACCTGTGGCGCCCTGCAGGGGAATGCGCCAGCTCCAGCCCGCTTTGCGCGCGCGGGCACTGGTGTAAACCTGGGTGAGTGGCGCCGCCCGGGTGCGCACTACCACGGCGGAATCGCAGGGCAGTTGCGCAGACCAGTCATCCAGCCCTACCCCCAGGGCTTTGCCCAGAAGTTCGGCCTTGAAACCGCTGCAATCGATAAAAAAATCCGCTTCCAGCTGGCGGCCATCAGCCAGATAAAGTTGCTCAATAAAACCATTGGCGCTGAGCTTCGCGCCCTGCGCCTGCCCTTTAACAGCCTTCACGCCCAGCTGCTGCGCATGGCGGCGCAAATAATCCACCAGCTTCAAGGCGTCCAGATGGAGGGCGTAGTTGGCGCCTGCTATGGGCGTGTGCGGCAGTGCCTGTGGTGGAATAAAGCGCTGTTGGCGCGCCATAACCGCACAGGGGGAAAAATCCTCCAGCGGGAAGTCGCAGCCGAGACTGCGCGCCTTGAGCCAGCACTGATAAAAGTCCTGCCCGGCAAGGCTTTGGCCCAGCTCGCCATAGGGGTGGAAAAAGCGGCTGCCAGGCCCCGACCAGTCAACAAATTCAATGCCCAGCTTAAAACAGGCGCTGGTCTCGCGCATAAACGCCTGTAGATCCAGCCCCAGCAACTGCAGCAGGCGGGCAAAGCCGGGCACAGTGGATTCGCCAACGCCCAGGGGCGACTGTTGCTCTGCTTCTACCAGAGTGATTTGGCATTGCGGAAAATGCTGCGCCAGGACGCTTGCGGCCATCCAGCCAGTGCTGCCGCCACCCAGGATGAGCAGCTGCTTTATGGGATTTACCGAGGTCATGGCAGGCCTTGCGTCAGTGCATCAGGGGTGCAGATTAAGCAGCCACTCGAGGCTGGTGCGCAGCAGTGCTGCCAGCAGATCGATCAGCTGTGGTTGGGGATAGCTATTGCGCCAGACTAACACCAGTTCACGATTGGGGGTGCCCCGGGCAAAGGCGCGATAAGACAAAATTTTCGGGTCGCTGTGGGCGGCGCGTGCGGCGATCATTGGGCAGAGCCCCAGGCCCGCCCCAGCGGCGACCAGCTGGCGCAGGGCTTCACTGCTGAAGCAGGGCTGCAGCAGCTGCTGGCCGCACAGCGGTTGCAGCGGTTGCTGGTCTTCAGCCAGGCAGTAGAGCAGTGGCGCAGTCGGTGGCGGGAAGTCAGGGGTTTGCTGGCCCCAGGGGTGCTTGGTCGGCAGCAGTAATAGCAGGGGTTCCTGCGCCAGCGTCAGGCTCAGCAAGCCTTTGGGCAGCGCTGCCAGGCGCCAGCTGTCGGCGGGCAATAAGGCCGCGTCCAGCTGGGCGGCCTGCACTTGGTGCAACAGTTCACCCGGATCGGCTTCGCCCAGCTGCAGTTGGCACTGGGGGGCCAGTTGCCGCAATTGTTGGAGGAGCGAGGGTAATAGATAGGGGGTAAGGCTGGGCAGGCTGGCCAGTTTTAGCTGCTCTGGCCAGGGCTGGCCCTGGTTTTGCGCCAGGCGTTTAATCTGATCCAGGGGTTCGAGGATTTTTTGTGCCTGGCGCACCAGCGGCAGTGCCGCGCTGGTAACTATGATGCCGGCGCGGCTGCGCTCAAACAGCTGCACACCCAGGCGCTGCTCCAGCTGTTTGATGGCCAGACTTAACGCGGGTTGGCTCACCGCGCAGGCCTGGGCGGCGCGGACAAAGCTGCGCGCTTCGGCCAGCGCGGCCAGATAGCGGATCTCAACCAGGCTGAGCGACATTTTAGTTAGCGCGCGCCTGGGAGCACCGACTTTAGTCGCGCCAGTGCTGGGGCGACCAGGGGAACCGTGAGCATGGTGCTGACTACTGCCATCAACAGCAGAGCGGTAAAGGTATCGCTGGTGATAATTTGTTTGTCGAGCAGGATATTGGCAAAAATAATCATAATCAGCGCCTTGGTTTGCAGCAGCCAGCCAATGATAGAAGCCTCGCCCGGTGACCATTTGAGGATGCGCCCAGCCAGGCGCAAGCCCGCCAGTTTGCCGCCCACGGAGGCGAGCAGCAGCACCCCGGCGGCGACAAACACCGCTGTGCCGCCCATGTCCCAGTTGGTGCGCAGGCCGGTGGAGAGGAAAAACACCGGCATAATGATCATCAGTACAAAGTGGCGCAGCTTGTCCATATCCTCCTGTTTAAACCACTCGGCATCCAGCACTGCGCCGGCGAGGAAAGCGCCCACCATAAAGTGCAGTCCGGCCCAGTCGGCGGCCAGGCCCACCGCGGCCAGCCAGATAAAACCCAGATACCAGCGGTCGCGCTCGGGCACGACCTGCATCAGGCGGCGGCAGCCGTAGGCGATAAAGAAGAAGCCCAATAAAAACAACCCCTGGCGGCCCATGCGCTGCCAGTCCATCAGGATCAGCGCCAGCACCCCCCAAATAGCAATGTCATCCAGGCTGGCGTAGCGCAAAATCCGCTGGCCCAGGGGCAGGCGCAGTATCTCCAGCTTTTCCATAAACAGAATCAGTATGGGCAGGGCGGTGACCGCGCAGGCCATGCCCACGCCCAGGGTGAATTGCCAGCTATTGCCCAGGGGGCCGATCCAGGCCTGGCTTTGATTGAGCATTAACAGCGCGGCCGCGCAGCCAAATAGCAGCGGCGTGCCCAGCGCCAGCCCCGCAGTGATACCGCTTTCGCGCTTGTGCTGCCAGGCCTGGCGCAAATCCAGCTCTATGCCGGCAATCCAGACAAAAATCATTACCGCCCACCAGGCGATGCCATTGAGCGACTGAATGACCTGGGGGTTAAACACAAACTGGTAATACTCGGGCAGCGCGGCGCCCAGTACGCCTGGACCGAGCAGTATGCCGGTGATGATTTGCACCACCACCAGCGGCGCCCAGTAATCGGTGCGCAACAGACGCCAGACCAGATAGGGCAGGGTAAAAATGATCAGCATGGCAATAAGGAAGATTTCGGAGGTGGACATCAGCGGCTACCGGCTTGTTATTTGGCGCTGTTTGTATCCTATTGCTGGCCGGGACTCAATCTCCCGGGTATAAGAAAATGCTATGGACTTTGTATAGAGATTTTATGGGAATAGCCGGGGTTGCTGGCTTGACGCGACGCTTGACGGAGTACTAATGTGGCCTCGGCTTCAAGGAGCTAGGAAACAAAGGATGGAAGCCTGTTTTCCAAATGAAAAATGCACCAAATTTGATCCTGACAAGTTTTGAGTGCACCAAAGTGGTGAAACTGGTTCTTCCGGGGCGTCTGTAAAACCCGCCAAGTCCTTATTTTTCAAGGGGTGTTGCTATTTTCCTTAAATGGCATATATTTTGCCCCGTTTCTGACACCCTGAACTCGATTGGCTCACCGAAATGAGACGCGAGCTGCGGAATGAGGGAATCCTTTCGATAGTCGTCCCCGCGCCTGTCATCCGTATAATGAATTTTAAACTTGTAGCCAGCTGGCTATTTCAACTTGGAGGCATTCAATGTCTAAGACTTTAGACCTGATCAAGCAACACGAAGCTCGCTGGATCGACCTGCGCTTCACTGATACCAAAGGTAAAGAGCAGCACGTAACCTTCCCATCTCACGTGGTTAACGATAGCTTCTTCACCGACGGCAAAATGTTCGACGGTTCTTCTATCGGTGGCTGGAAAGGCATTAACGACTCAGACATGATCCTGATGCCGGACGATTCTACCGCTGTGCTTGATCCTTTCTACGACGAGCCAACCATTATCGTTCGTTGTAACATCGTTGAGCCTTCAACTATGCAAGGTTACGACCGCGACCCACGCTCTATCGGCCTGCGCGCTGAAGAGTACTTGAAGTCTACCGGTCTGGGTGACGTAGCTCTGTTTGGTCCAGAGCCAGAATTCTTTATCTTCGACAGCGTTCACTTCCACTCAGGTATGGGCGGCGCTTTCTACAAAATCAAATCTGAAGAAGCTGCATGGCAATCAGGTG
>CBIMZH010000047.1:0-10098 GCA_966248255.1 uncultured Cellvibrio sp. | reverse complement strand
CCTGTACCCGGCAAAAATCACATGGTCCAACGCCTGTTTATTTGCCAATGTTTTTAAGTAGGGCAGCTCTTCACCGGGGCGATTGCCACAAATCAAAAAATAAATGTTTTTGATATTTTTTTTATCGACTAACACAATGGCGCTATCGACTATGACTTGAACACCCTTGCGCGGCTCCATATGCCCTGAGTAGAAAACAATTTTAGCTTCCGCTGGAAGCTTAAAGATGTCTCTGATCCGTTGTGCCGCAGCCGCATTTGGCTTGAATTTGTTTTCGTCTACCCCGGTGGGAATAACGCTGGTATTTTTTTGCAATATACCTCTGCCTTTTAGCGCATAATCCTGCATTGAAGTGGATTCAAAAATGAAGTGATTAGGCTTAGCTTTGGTCATTAGCACTTCAATTTTTTTGGCCAGCAGCTTCAAGGGACTATTCTTGCTGCTGATAGTTGATCCCCAATAAGAGACAATTTTTTTAACGCCATTTTCTCGCCAGAAGCGACACACTTTCGCATTGGGTTGTACATCGAAGCAAAGCACGCAATTAATTTTATTTTTTATAATATATTCGCTCGCCTTGATGTATGTTCCTTCGTCCTGATAGTTCAATGCGATAACCTGGGCAAAGTTTTCCGGCAGACTTTTAGGCATGCCCTTTGCCAAATCTCGAAAGGAAAAATGTATATTCTCAGCTGTACCTGCCAAGTCAGCGCATACGCGGAAAAACATCAGCTCCAGTGCGGACATTGCATAGCCGGCGTTACTGGAGGTATGAAATGCAATCAGAATCCTTGGTTGAGTGTTCTCTTTTGTCATAATCCTTGTCTTTTAAGCAAAATATTTACATTAAATTTTTGAGCTGGTTTAAGGTTTGAAAATTTGTTGCCCGCACACCCGAGAGCCAAGCCCGGCTGACCTCAGCCTAAAGTATTAACTGCTGCTACTCCAGGCTACGCATTGAATATGACAGCAGCAGCCTACCCTAGCCGGAAGCAAATCCAGATTTCACAAAGAGATAATACCGCCTGGAGAATGGGCAGCAGGTGTTATACCTGCGCAAATTGCGCGTTCCCGGAAAGCTTGTGCCTTGTAGCACGCGCAATCGTCTAGGCTGTTTTCACTAAGCAACTTAAAGCTGCGGCAGAAGCGGGAGTATTGTATCGCTATGGCTAAATAAAAAGTAGAAAACCCTGCCGTGCCTGGCCTCGTGATTGCTAAATAGGTGTTAACTGCAAAAGGTTTTTAGCCGTCGCAACTTAGGATTTATAGCCTAATTCGATTCGTTGGAGGCCTCGTCCACAGATTCGCTATCAGGCGATTTTAGCCACTGATGCTCGGCATTTTGCTGATCTATCCAATCTATCAGTACCTGCCAGCTGTCGCGGTCGGATTTGTAGGGGCTTTGCTGGTAATCCACTATGCCGCGGCCTTCGGTGTAGGCGCGCACATAGTTTTGGGTGTCGCGCAGGCTGGTGGGGTAAGGGATGTGCAGGCTTTCTAAAAATTTCTGCAGGCGCAGCCAGGCGTTGGCCTGGGGTTTGATGCGGTTGGCGACTACGGCTATGGGGCGGCGTTTGCGGCGCATGTTTTGCGTGAGTAGCAGCTCGCCAATAAAGCGCGCGCTGGCGCGTATGTCGATTTCCGAGGGCATCACTGGCACGATAATCAAATCGTGGTCGCGCACCAGGTCATCCAGATGAATGCCGGACAAGCCGGGCGGCGCATCTGTCACCAGCCAGCGGGTGGATTTGGGCGCGCGCAGTTGAAAGCTGAGGGTGGTGCGGCTGGAGTGGTCGATTTTAAAACCGTACACCGGCGGCAGTTCCAGCGGCCGCTGTTTTACCCAGTGAATGGATGAGCCCTGGGGGTCGGCGTCGAGCAGTGCCGTGTGTTCGCCGCGCTGGGCAAACCAGGCGGCTAGGTTGGTACTCAGGGTGGTTTTACCGGCGCCGCCTTTGCCGTTTATCACCAGTATGCGACAGGCGTTGAGCGACTGAATGGATATCAGTGGCTCGGCCTGGCGCCTCTCTATGTTTAAACGTCTGGTTTCCATCGACTGCTGGCGATCCGCGCGGGTTATTCTCGTTGAGTGTGGTTGAAGTATACAAAACTTCACCTACTAGACCGGGATATGCGCCACAGATTGCACAATTGCGCGAATTTATACGCCAATTGTCGCTAATTCAGCTGGAATTGATGCTGCGCCAGCTCGCGGTAGAGGTCGGAGGTTTCCAGCAATTGCCTGTGGCTGCCACTGGCCAGCAGCTTGCCCTGGTGTAGCACCAGGATGCGATCGGCATTAACTACGGTGGACAGACGATGGGCAATCATCAGGCTGGTGCGCCCCTGCATCAGTCGCTCCAGCGCCTGTTGCACCATCTGCTCGCTGTTGGAATCCAGCGCACTGGTGGCCTCGTCCAGCAGCAGAATTGGCCGGTCGGCAAGCACCGCGCGGGCTATGGCGATGCGCTGGCGCTGGCCGCCGGAGAGACGCACGCCGCGCTCGCCCATCTGACTGTCCAGGCCCTCGGGCAGCTGGCGGATAAACTCCATGGCATAGGCGGCTTCGCAGGCGGCCAGCACCTCGGCATCGCTGGCGTCGGGACGGGCGTAGCGCACGTTATCGCGCAGGCTGCCAGCGAAGATCACCGGGTCCTGGGGTACCAGGGCAATACGCCCGCGCACCTCGGCTAAATCTGCCTGGCTGATGGCAACGCCATCCAGGCTGATCTCACCGGCACTGGGGTCGTAAAAGCGCTGCAGCAGCTGAAACACGGTGGTTTTGCCCGCGCCAGAGGGACCCACCAGGGCCACTTTTTCGCCGGGGGCGATACTCAGGTTGAAATCCTCCAGCACCAGCCGCTCGGGGCGACTGGGGTAGGCAAAGTTGACGCCCGTAAACGCCAGCTCACCGCGCGCCGGTTGCGGCAAAGCCTGGGGGTTTGCCGGTGAGCTGATCAGTGCGGGGGTGGCCAGCAGCTCCACCAATCGCTCGGTGGCGCCAGCGGCGCGCTGCAGTTCGCCCATCACTTCGGAGATGGTGCCTACAGCACCGGCCACCATCACCGCGTAAAAAATAAAAGCCGACAGCTGGCCGCCGCTCATGCGCCCGGCCAGCACATCGTGGCCGCCCACCCAAAGGATCAGCGCAATAGCGGTAAAGGCCAGGGTGATCACCGCGGCCACCAGCTTGGCGCGCTGGCGAATACGCTGGCGCCCGGCCTGAAAGGTCTCTTCCACGCGCCAGTTGAAATCCTGCGCCGCCTGGTTCTGGTGGCCATAGGACTGCACTGTGCGTATCTCGTGTACCACTTCATCGGTAAAGGCGCCCACCTCGGCCACCTTGTCCTGGCTGGTGCGCGCCAGTTTGCGCAGGCGGCGGCCAAAGGCGAGTATGGGCACCATCACCAGGGGAATGGCGGCCAGTACCAGGGCGGTGAGTTTGAGGCTGGTCACCGCCAGCATAATCAGCCCACCAATGAGCAGCAGGCTATTGCGCAGCGCCATGGACACGCTGGAGCCTATGACGGTTTCCAGCTGGGTGGTGTCGTTGGTCAGCCGCGAGAGCAGATCGCCGGTGCGGTTCTGCTCGTAAAACTCCGGCGAGAGCTGGAGCAGATGGCCGAATACCCGGCGCCTTAAATCGGCGGTAATCCGCTCCCCCAGCCAGGACACCAGATAAAACCTTGAGTAGGTAGCCGCGGCCATCAGCAGTATTACCGCCACCAGGCCGAGCAGCGCATAGTCGAGTAGCTCTGGGCTGCCGCCGCTAAAGCCGCGGTCGATCACCTGGCGCAGCCCCTGGCCAATCAGCAGCATGCAGCTGGCGGCGACTATTAATGCGATCAGGGCGGCGACTATGCGGGCGCTATAGGGCCTGAGCAGTTCAAGCAAAATGGCGCGGCGCGACATGGGGGCTGTTGGGTTGTTGGCGGGCGATGACATGAAGTGCTTCCAGAGATTGGCTGTCACCATAATGGTGGTGAGCTAGCAAAGTGCCAAGGGCCGCTGGCGGATTGCTGACCTTTGTCAGGCGCCGGCAGGGCTAATCCTTATCACTGTAGCTAAAAACTGATGCGAGGCATTTGACGACAATTTGTCATTTTAAAAATAAAAATCATGACTTTGTTATCACAATTCAAACGATTGACGCGAAAATCCATTGCCTGCTCCAGGCAAACACACTAAGGTTCGGCCCTCGCTCCGGAGTTTCTTCTTCACGTTGTCGTTGATCGCCGTCCCCGAGCAAAAAATAAAAATAAAATTTGCTAGGCAGTAAAGGCAAACACAATTACTCAGCAATACGCATGGTCTCGGTCAATCCGTCGTTTATATCAATAACACCGACGAGATTGGAAAAATGAAAAAATCTTTTGTTACTCCCCGCAGTTTCACTGCCAAGGCGCTTACCGCTGCTCTGGCATTTTCCGCTGGCACCTGTGCCTTTGCCGCGTCCACCGGTGGCTTTGCCACTACCTCGGGCGGCAATGTTTCTGGCGCTCGTTCATTTACCGCGAGCACCATGGAGCAAATGAATACCATAATTGCCAACGCTCGCTATGACGATAACGGCAACAAGGTATCAACCGGTGCCTATCCGCTGATTATTACCTACACCGGCAATGAGGATTCACTCATTGCACAGATAGTAAAAGATCACACCGCCAACTCCTCTGGCAACTGTCCCAAGGCGCACTGGAACGATACTTACCGCAAAGTGGAAATTAAAGAGTTCACCGCGGGTATTACTATCCAGGGTGCCAATGGCTCCTCGGCCAACTTTGGTATCCCCATTATCAAATCCAGCAATGTCATTGTTAAAAATATGAAGATAGGTGCCCTCGGCGGCGCCAATAACGATGCCGATATGATTCGCATAGACACATCCTCCAATGTGCTTATCGATCACAACGAATTGTTTGCGGTAAACAACGAGTGTAACGGCTCACCCGATGGCGACCTGACTTTTGAATCGGCGCTGGATATTAAAAAGGATTCACACAATATCACCGTGAGTTACAACTATATTCACGACAGCAAAAAAGTGGGCCTGGACGGTTCCAGTAGCAGCGATATTGCCGGCGGCCGCGAAATTACTTACCACCACAACATTTATAAAAATGTAAATGCGCGCCTGCCACTGCAGCGCGGTGGTTGGACCCATATGTACAACAACTTCTACGATGGCATTACCGGTTCCGGTATTAATGTGCGTCAAGGTGGCTATGCGCTGATTGAAAGCAACTGGTTTCAAAATGCCGTTAACCCTGTGACCTGTCGTTACGATTCCAGCAACTGTGGCTTCTGGGATCTGCGCAACAACAACGTTAAGTCTCCCTCGGATTTTTCCACTTACAACATTAGCTGGACCAGCGGCGGCACCATTGATGCCAACAACTGGACGACTACCGCAAGCTTCCCCAAAAGCCTGTCCTACAGCTACTCGCCAGTTACGCCCCAGTGCGTGAAAGACAAGCTAAGCAGCTACGCCGGTGTTAGCAAAAACGGTGCGACCCTCAGCTCATCTGCCTGCGGTAGCAGCACCAGCTCTTCGTCCACCAGCTCCAGCAGCTCTTCGTCCACCTCTGCCAGCGATGTGGTGCTGACCGGTAGTGCGGGCAATGCCCTCGCCAACCTCAACTGGACCATTGGCACCAGCATCAATGCTCAGGAGATTTATCAGGACACCGACTCAAATCCCTCTGGCCGTGTGCGTATTGCGCAATTGCCCATTAGCCAAACTGCTTATACCGCCACGGGTTTGACTAACGGCACCACCTATTACTTCTGGGTGAAATACCGCACTACCGATGGTGTATGGCACAACTCCAATGCCTTTAGTGCCAAACCAAGTTCGGGTAGCACCAGCTCCAGCGCTTCAAGTTCAAGTGCCAGCGGTGCACCAACGCTATCTGGCACTGGTGATTATCCCGAGGGCTTCTCCAAGTGCGCCGACCTGGGTGAAACCTGTAGCCTAAACTCAGGCACTGGCTGGGTGGCCTTTGGTCGTAAAGGCAATTGGGTACTGAAAAAAGTTTCTGTGCCTGGCTCTATTGCCTGTACCGTTGCGGCCTTTGGCTCTGACCCTGTAGGCAACCCCAATAAGTGCTCTTATCAAAAATAAATGCACGCGCTTAACGCGCACTTGAATTAAGTAACGCGTTACATGCAAGCCAATAAAAAACCCGGCTAAGGCCGGGTTTTTTATTGATATTTTTGTTGGTGTTTTTATTTTTTTGTGGGTGATTTTATTGGGTTATAAAGATGAAATTCGTGCCATTAAGAGCGGCATAGGTAAAAAATGTCACCTTCAGAAACGAAATTAGTGGCACTGGTTCACAAGTAACGTCAGATAAAAAATATTTATTGCCGCCGATCATTAACTGCTCTAATGTGCGCCCATGTCGTGAGTTGCCATCCCTCTTATCAGCTCAGGCAAATAATAAAAATAATTTTTTGGACATAAGAAATTCAAAAGGCCGCGCTGGTTCTACAGGCCTATCCGGCAGTCTCAGCTTCTCGCAGTGCGAGTGGTTTCGGTCAATCCGTCGCAAATAACCAATAACATCGACGAGATTGAAAACATGAATAAAAAACTAGCTTTGGGCTTTAAAGCCTTAACGGCGGCTACCGCGCTTTTCGCCGGCAGCTGTGCTTTTGCTGCTGCAACTGGCGGTTTCTCTACCACTGTCGGTGGCAATGTGAGCGGCGCCCGCTCCTTTACCGCTGCGACTATGGAAGAGATCAACACCATTATCGCCAACGCCCGTTACGATGATAACGGCAACAAAATTCTCTCCGGTGCTTACCCACTTATCATTACCTATACCGGTAATGAAGATGCATTGATTAATCAAATCGTTGCCGATCATACCGCCGACGCTAACGGCGATTGCCCCAAAGCACACTGGAATGACGAATACCGCAATGTGGAAATTAAAGATTTCACTGCGGGTATTACTATTCAGGGCGCTAATGGTTCCTCTGCCAACTTTGGCTTCCCCATGGTGCGCGCCGAGAACGTGATTATTCGCAATATGAAAATTGGTGCGCTGGGCGGCGCCAACAATGATGCGGATATGATTCGCATCGACAGTTCATCCAATATCTGGATTGACCACAACGAATTGTTTGCGGTAAACAACGAGTGTAACGGTTCACCCGATGGCGACCTGACCTTTGAATCGGCGCTGGATATCAAAAAGGCTGCGTACAATATTACCGTCAGCTACAACTATATTCACGACAGCAAAAAAGTGGGCCTGGATGGACACACCTCGACTGTGGCCTATCAGCGCAACATCACCTACCACCACAATATTTACAAAAACGTAAATGCGCGTCTGCCGCTGCAGCGCGGTGGTTGGACGCACATGTATAACAACTTTTACGATGGCATCACCAGCTCGGGCATTAACGTGCGTCAGGCAGGTTACGCGCTGATTGAAAGCAACTGGTTCCAAAATGCGGTTAACCCTGTGACCTGTCGCTACGACTCCAGCAACTGCGGTTTCTGGGATCTGCGCAACAACAACATTCAATCGCCCGCCGATTTTGCTACTTACAACATCACCTGGACCAGCGGCGGCACCATTGATGCCACCAACTGGACGACCACGGCAACTTTCCCGATTAGCATTCCCTACAGCTACTCGCCAGTTACCCCTCAGTGTGTGAAGGATAAAATTGCCAGCTACGCCGGTGTAGGTAAAAACTCTGCGACTTTGAGTTCATCTGCTTGCGGTACCACCAGCTCATCTTCTTCCTCAACGGCATCCAGTGCTTCTTCCAGCAGCTCATCTGCCGCCAGCGGTTTGAATGTCAGCCTGAGCGGTTCTGCCGGCAACGCCTCTGTAGCACTTAACTGGGCACTGAGCGGTGGTACTATCAATGCCCTGGAAATTTATCAGGATACAGATTCAGATCCAGCGGGCCGCGTGCGCATTGCGCAGCTGCCAATTACCACCACCAGCTACACAGCCACTGGCCTGACCAACGGCACCACCTATTACTTCTGGGTGAAATACCGCGATACCAACAATGTGTGGAGCAACTCCAACGTGTTTAGCGCCAAGCCAAGTTCAGGTACTAGCAGTTCCAGCTCTTCAAGCGCTGTTGCCAGCAGCTCGTCCAGCGCCGCCAGCTCCAGCGCCAGTAATGCGCCAACCCTGACCGGCACCGGCGACTATCCCGATGGCTTCTCCAAGTGTGCTGACCTGGGTGATACCTGCTCGGTCACTTCTGGCACTGGCTGGGTGGCTTTCGGCCGCAAAGGCAGCTGGGTACTTAAGCAAGTGTCTGTACCTGGTTCAATCGCCTGTACCGTTGCCGCATTTGGTTCTGACCCAGTGGGCAACCCCAATAAGTGCTCTTATCAAAAATAAGCCTGCATGATGTAAAAGAGCCGAGCAAAAACCGGCTCCAGTAAAAAAGCCCGGCAATTGCCGGGCTTTTTATATTTGCCTAAACCCTATTATTTTTGCCGCGAACTCTCTCTGGTTGGGGCTAAATGAGTGTGGATATGGCTATTGCGCTTTGCGGGGCTTAGGGGCTATGTTGGCGTCGATCAACTGCCCGCGCCAAGCGCCCTCAAAACGCCATGATTTCCCCCAGGTCACCCAACACCAACGATTGCACCCAGGCGCAATGTCAGGCCGACACTTGTGCCAGCCCGGCGGCAGAGTCTGCTGAGTTGCTCAATCAACAATGCTATTGCCAAACCCTGGATCGCGCGCGCCTGAGTCAGCAATTACAGGGGGATCAGTTTTCCGAGCAGCTGTTGGCGCAGCATCCGCAATTGTTTTCCAGTATCGCCACCTTTATTTCCCAAACCCAGTTTGATGCGATTAAGGCGACGGTTAGCGCCCTGGAAGTTGCCATGGCTGCACCCGAGTACCAGGCCCAGGCCATGGCTTATGCACCGGCTAACGCCAACTACAATCCGGGTACTGCCGGAGTGTTTATGGGGTTCGATTTTCATCTGGAAGCAGATACGCCGAGGCTGATTGAAATTAACACCAACGCCGGCGGCGCTTTTTTAAATGCGCTGCTGCTCAGTGCCCAATCTGCCTGCTGTCCACCTATGGAACAGCCCATGCCCTGGAGCAAGGCCAGCCTTTACCATGATTTTATTGCCATGTTTGAACAGGAGTGGCGCTTGCAGCGCGGCAGCGCGCCGCTCAATACCATCGCCATAGTGGACAGCCAACCAAGCCAGCAGTTTTTGTATCCGGAATTTCAAATTGCGCAGCGACTCTTTCAGGCGCGCGGTTATACCGCGTATATACTTGCGCCCGAGCAATTAAGTTTTCATCAGGGCAAGCTCAGCTATCAGGGCCAGGTAATAGATCTGGTCTACAACCGCTTAACTGATTTCGCTTTAACCCAGGGGCAACATCAGCCGCTAAATCACGCCTACCAAAGTGGCGCCTTTGTGCTTACGCCCAACCCCCATCAGCACGCGCTCTATGCCGATAAACGCAATTTAATTTTATTAAGTGATGGCGCCTTGCTAGCGCAACTTGCGCTAAGCGATACAGAGCGAAAATTAATTGGCGCTAGTGTGCCCCGCACGCAAAGAGTGACTGGCGATAATGCCGAGCAGCTGTGGCAAGCGCGCAAACAATTATTTTTTAAACCCTATGCCGGCTATGGCGGCAGGGCAACCTACAGGGGCGATAAACTCACCAAAAGTGTGTGGCAGGAGATTATCAAAGGCGATTATATTGCCCAGCAACTTATAGCCCCGAGCGAGCGCGGCATTCAGGTGGATGGAAAAATTTCCAGCTTTAAAATGGATCTGCGCGCCTATGCCTATCAAGGCAAAGTGCAACTGCTGGCCGCGCGTCTCTATCAGGGCCAAACCACCAACTTCCGCACCCAGGGTGGCGGCTTTTCGCCGGTGTTTATTATTTAACTTGCGGGTATTTTTTTAAGCAGAAAAATAATGCTCACTCGATAACATTGGCCAGGAGTTTGGGCGCGAGCATTAACAGGCAGCCAAGCGCAAACGTTCCCCAGTGGCTGTCGACAAAATAAGGGAACACCATTAAGCCAATGCCGGTGTAGCGCACCAGCGCCTCTTTTTGCCGCTTGCCG
>CBIMZH010000046.1:0-10114 GCA_966248255.1 uncultured Cellvibrio sp. | reverse complement strand
GGCATTGAGTTTTTTAGCCGCGAGCGCTGCATTACTCTGCTGTTGATTGCTGGTTTCCATGGCGTAGTGGCAGTGCTGATCGCTGCCTTCATTGCCGTAGCCAGCGGTAATGGAGTCGCCAATGACCAGGAGTTTATGGGGCAGGGCATTGGGCGCCGCCAGCAACTGGCCATCCACCTTGGGGCTGCCGATTACGCGAGTGACTATGGCGAAAGATTCGGTCAGGCGCACCAGGCGCACCTGATGCTTGCCGGGCTTAAGCCCCTGCGCAAGTTGATAGTCTGCAGCGCCGGGTGCAAGCCATAAATCCTTTATTTGACCATCCACCTCCAATTGCATACGCACCCTGGCACTGGCCTCCAGGCGCAGGCTCGCGCTGGTGCCGGAAAAATTAAACGCAAGCTGGGAGCCAGGCCAGGTGAAGCTGGCTTGATCAGCTTGGCTGGTATCAAAGCGGCCAGTCAGGCGCATGTGCTGTACGCCAGTGTCTGCAGCGGCAGCGGGGTGAGTTGCCATTTGGTTGGTGCAACCACTGAGTAGCAAAAGCGCGCTTAAAACGCCAAGGAGAAAGTAGCGGGGACTGGTGCTTGGTTTGCCAATTGGCTTGCGGAAAAGTTTCATGAGTTTCTCGTTATTGGTTAGTCGCTATTGGAGTTGTTATATGGGGGGTAGGCCTGTTGCCCACCAGGCTAGGTAACTTACGGCCAATAAAATCCAAGGGCAAGGCTTTTGCGCACTTGAGAGTGTTTAGTATTGCTAAGCCAGCTGCGTTTATTTTGCCAATCCTCGTCTATTCTTGGTAAATCCAAAACAATTGGGGGTTGCTGTGAACTTAAGGGAAAAATTATTGGGCAGTTGTCTGGTGATGGGCCTGGCACTGGCGCCAGTTGCCCGGGCCAGTATTCAATGGCAGAGCTTTAGCTTGAGTTATCTTAACGGCAGCCATTACCGTGTCGGCGACCCAGAGCGGCAGGTGAGCACCTTTGAACACGCCGCAGGCACCAGCTGGGGTGACAGTTTTTTATTTTGGGACCATGTGTATTCTGACAATGGTGATAACGCCGACTATGGCGAATGGTCGCCGCGATTTAGCCTGTGCAAAATATGGCAAAAGTGTGTCGATAGCCGGGGCGCTAATCTTTTATTTAAAGATGTATTAATCGCCACCACTGTGGAAAAAGGCGAGGGCTTTACCAATTTTTTATACGGTATTGGCACAGATTTAAAAGTGCCTGGTTTTAAATATTTCACCCTCAACGGCTATAGACGCATGGCCGAATTTAAACAGGATAACTGGCAGACAACAATTACCTGGGGGCTGCCCTTTAACATTGGCAATCAGGCGTTTTTATACGACGGCTTTCTCGACAGTTACACCAGTACTGACGATGAGCACGCCAGCACCAATTGGACCATGCAGTTGAAGTGGAACCTGGGGCAAAATTTGGGTTTTAAAAATCCACTTTATCTGGGTGTGGAATACGCCTATTGGAAAAATAAATACGGCATAGAAGATAGCCCGGGGTTTCGCACTACTGAGACCAATGCCAATCTGTTGCTCAAATGGCATTTTTAACCGGGCCAGAATTTAGCGGGGATCTGCCGGGCGAAATCAGCCCGGCAATTTGGCCAGTTCGCTTATGGCTTGAACCATGGTTTCGACCGGTTGCGCGCCCTGCAGTAGATGCTTGTTATCAAACACCAGGCTGGGTACAGAATTAATGCCCAATCCCTGCCACTGGTGCTCCAGGCTGCGCACCTGATGGCTGAATTCATCGCTGCTTAAAATGGCTTGCGCGCGGGCTTGATCCAGCCCCGCCTCGCCAACGATTTTCAGCAATTCATCTTTGTCGGCGATATTTCGCCCCTGACCCTGATAGGCCTGCATAAGCGCGCGCTTGAGCGCCAGCTGGCTGCCGGCCGGACATTCTTGCGCCGCCCAGTAAATTAAGCGATGGGCATCAAAACTATTCCAGGAATATTTGCGCTCACCAAACACAAAACCTACTTGGGCGCCGCGCTCGCGCAGAGTGGCGTGTACCTGATCCACCTGTTGCTGGCTCATGCCGTATTTTTGTTTGAGGTAGGGCACCAACTCTATACCCTCGGCGCCCAGGTCGGGGTTGAGTTCAAAGGGTTGAATGTGCAGATCAATACTAATTTCCGGGCTGAGTTGGGCTATGGCGGCCTCCAGGCTGGCGAGGCCCAGCGCGCACCAGGGGCAATTAATATCGGAAATAAAATCTATACGCAGCATGGCTGTCTCTCTGGTTGATTCGCTTGTGCTGGGCATAATAGCCTAATTTTACCGGCCCTCGAAAAATCCAGCTGGGCCGCCAGCGGTTGCAGGCTGGATTGCGAACTGGCTAATAGTTAATGTGTTGTGGGCAAGTTGGCACAGTGCACACAGTTGCGCATTTCCTTGGCGCTGTAGAGCGCTGTGTCGGCACTGTAAATGAGATCCTCCAGGCTTTGCTGGCTGTTAAATTCAGCCACGCCAAAGGAGGCTGTTACCTGGCCTACCTGTTCAAAACTTTTGCGTTCCAGCCGCTGGCGCAGCAGTTCGGCCAGTTTTTGTGCGCTGAAAAGTTTGCTGTTGGGGCAGAGAATTAAAAATTCCTCGCCGCCCCAGCGCGCCAGAGTCTCCACCTCGCGAATACTGCCGGCTAATAGCCGGGCGACACCAACCAATACTTTGTCGCCAATATTGTGGCCATAGGTGTCGTTGAGATTTTTAAAGTGATCTATGTCAATCAATATGATGGCAAAGTGGCTGTGGTAGCGTTTGGAGCGATTTAATTCGGCATTGAGCAACTGGTTCATATGGCGGCGATTGTTAACGCCGGTAAGGTGATCCGTGGTGGCTTGCTGCTCCAGTTTTTGGTTGAGCATCTGCAGCGCATCCTCGGCTTTTTTTCGCGCGCTTATGTCGTTAATAATAAACACTACGCCTTCCTTAATATCCTCGGGGTTGAGCGCTTTTGCGCTTATCACGCCCCAAATAATTTTTCCGTCTTTGCGTTTATAGGCGTACTCCGCCGAGTAGGTTTCACCCAGGCTGAGTACCGGGCCGGCCTCTTCGGCAACGCGCAGGTAATCCTGATGATTTACATAAATAAATTCGGTATTGCGGCCAATAACCTCCTCGGCGGCATAGCCAAACATGGTTTGGGTAAAGCCATTTACCCATTCAATTTGGCGATTGCGAATTAGCACTATGCTCACCAGGCTGTTATCCAAAATGGTATCGCGCAGCTGCAGCAGGCTTTGCAGCTCGCGATTGGAATTGGCCAGCTCCTGGGTGCGCTGTTTGACCTTGTTTTCCAGGTGGCTGTTGAGCCGGCGAATTTTCTTTTCCACCCGCTTGCGCTGGCGAATGCGCGCGATCAACAAAAGCACAGCGGCGGCGAGGCAGGCCAATACCAGGGCCGAGGCTGCGATGTAATTGCGGTAGCGCACATAAATGGGGTCTGGGGCATTTATCAACTGGCTGTTAGTGGGCAGCGCGGTATTAGTTAAGCCAAAGCGCTGCAGCTCGCGATAATCAAACGCGTATTCGCTGGGCGATTCCATTTGCACCGGAATTTGTTTGGGGTCTGTACCCTTGAGGATACGCAGCGCCATATGCGCGGCGGCCTGGGCCTGAGTTTTTTGCGAGAGCAGTTTGCCGCCCAGTACCCCCTCGCCCAGCCCGTGGGGCCAGAGATGGAAAATAGGTGCCGCTGAGGTTTGATGGAGCCTGGCGAGAACCTGGTCAAAGTCCAGGCTGCTGCCCTGGGCATCCTGATAGAGCGACAAAATCAGCAGTGCGTCCGGTGGCTTGAGTTTGCTTGCTTGACTCAGCAGTTCGTCAAGCCCCAGTTGGTTGAGTAACAAAAGCTGATAGCGCTGAAAATTCTGCTGCTGCATTTCGCTTTGCAGTCGCTGCAAATCGGCAAGGCCACTGGCACTGTGATCGGCAATCACATAAAGAGTCCCGCCGGGGAAGAGTGTTTGACTCAGTTGTACCGTGTCGCTGATGGCCGCTTTTTCAGCCAGGCCGGTAACACCCGGCTGCGCCTCCAGCGATTGGGCAAAACCAAGATCATTTACCCCAAAAAAAACAATTGGCGTTTGCGCAAACAGCTCAGCTTGATGGTTAACGGCAAAATGGGTGGCGGCATCGTCGGCTGTTATCACCAAATCGTAAGCGTTTAGCTGCTCTAGTTTGCGCGCGAGGTTTTGATAAAAAATGCCTTCCAGCTGTTGATTGTCAAAGCGCTTGGCATCCATAAACTCTATATCGAGTTTTATCTCGGGGCTTTTTAAAACAGATTCCAGGCCGCTCACCTGATCGAAAAAAGTGGGGAAGCCGGGATGGTAAGAGGCGATAAACAGGACTCTATCGGGCTCCGCCTGGGTTTGTGCAGCGGCGAGATTTGACAGGCTGAACAGCAGTTGGCTGCAGAGAATCAGACAACAGATCAGCCAGCGGCGTTTGTTATTATTTTTCGGCCAAGGCCGCAGGTTGCTGCACCTGGGCAGACTCAGTTGGCGAGCCAGTCGTTGTAGCCGCCGGGTAAACAAAATAAACAGCAATTTGCCTGTCACGGTCAGGCCTCAGTTATTGGTTTCTATTAGGTTTGTTTGTTAATCCTTGTGCACCTGTCCATTTTTTATAGTGCTAAGTGGCGCTAATTTAACTGCCATTTTAGACGTTGCCGAGCGGCTAATGGAGGGGGTTTAATCCCTAAACCTATAACAAAACGCTCTATCCAGACATTTTAAAAGTTAATACGGTAAAACACCTGCAGGCTGCTCTCGCTGCGACTTGTGCCTGTGCCCTGATGGTATGCGCTATTTAAATATTCGCGACCCGGGCGCTGGCTATGAATGCGTAGATATTCTATGCCGGTTTGCTGTTGGTGATTGAGTTGGTAAAGCCAGGTGAGGGCTATAGCGCTGCCGTCTTCATTGTTGTTGTCGCCGGGCATATCATCGCGATCAATAGTTTCAAAGCTGTCGTAGCGCAGGCTCAGCCGGTGCTTGCCCAGGGCTTTGCTTAACAGCAGGTACCAGGAGCTGAAGTCCACATCGACGCCATAACCATAGACGCCAAATTTGGTGTATCCCTTCATATATTGGCTGAGCAGGCTGGTTTGCAGCGGTAAATCCAGGCGCAGTGCCAGTTGGTCAAATTCTGTTTCCCAGGCCCATTGCTGCTGTTTAATGACCAGCGGATCACCGCGATTGTTGTAGTGCAGAGCGCGCAGCTGGACGCGGCCGTTGTAGCCATAGCTGGCTCCGGTGTAGAAGCCATAGTGGTGATCAAGTTCGTAAAAGGGCTTTTCAAAAGCGCCCTGCTTTTTAAACAGGCCGCTATCGCCATAAATACCGGGCATATCGGGAAAGGGCAGGGTTTCACTCAGGCCGGTAATCCGGTCGCCCACCGACCAGCCGCGCCAGGAGAGCAAGCCGCCCGCTGGGTCATTGGCGGTAAATATTGAATAGAGAAACTCAACGTCATGGGGCGACTGATGCATTTGCCCTGGGCGACTGAAAGAGATTTCGCCGCCCAGCGTGCGCAGCTCTTCGCCGACCCAGGTGTTAATCGCGGATGTGGACACCATCCAGGGGTTGGTCCAACCTGTGCCGTTATTTTCCAGCGACAGGGGTGGAAAAAAAGCACCGAGTTTGGTTTTAACTCTATAGCCATTTAGCGGCAGCGGCTTCCATTGCAAATAGGCCTCGGTTACATCGGCAAAACCCTCGCGGTCGTCATAGCCGTTGAGTACCAGTTTAGCGCTGAGGGTGGAGCTTAGGTTGCCGCGCGCTTCAACTATGGCCTGGCCCAGTTTGAGCTTGCCATGGTCTTGGTCAAAGCGCTGTTTGCCCAGCCCTTCATAAACCCAACTGCGGTTGTCATCGGCGGTGAACGCGCGCAGATCCAGCTGGCCACTAATATCTGCTTGAGCGACTGGCGCCAGTGCGCAGATAAAACCGGGAGTTAATAAAATCTGCAGTAGACGGATTTTATTTAACACTGTGAATCCCTCCGGGTTGATGGTCATCCAGCCGCGCAACGCGGTATTCGCATTCGGCCAGCCAGCGTTCAAATACGGCGGCGGCCACAGGTTTGGACAGGTAATAGCCCTGGGCGACATCACAGCCCATCTCGCGCAGCAAATTCAGGCAGGCAATATTTTCCACGCCTTCAGCCACCACTTTTAAATGCATGTTGTGTGCAAGCTCAATGGTGCTGCGCACAATAATGGCGTCATCGCTACTATTGGCTACATCCAGCACAAAACTCTTGTCAATTTTTAACTCTTGCACGGGCAGGCGCTTTAGCTGCGCCATGCTCGAATAACCCGTGCCAAAATCATCAATGGACAAGCCCAGGCCCATGGCATTGAGTTCGCCGAGAATGCCTATAGCTTTTTCCGGATCGTCCATTACGGCGCTCTCGGTGACTTCGAGAATAACGCTGGCTGGTGGAACATGATGATATTGCAGCTGGCTTTGCACATAGCCAATAAACTGCGGGTCGAGTAAATCCACGGCGGAAATATTGATACACACCATTAAGTCCAGCTTTTGGCTTTCGCGCCAGGCGCGGCATTGCGCTAGTGCCCTGTTGATTACCCAGCGGGTGAGTAGGCGAATATTGCCGGTTTGCTCTGCCAGCGGAATAAAATCGTCGGGGTTGATAAAACCGTGTAGCGGGTGAATCCAGCGCACCAGACACTCCACCGCGATAATACTGTTGTGTTTGAGGCTGAGTTTGGGTTGGTAGTAAAGCGTCAGTTCATTAAATTCAATGGCGGGGCGTAGCTCGCTCATCAGCGACAGGCGCAACACGCTGTGGTGATCCTGGCTGGAATTGTAAATTGAGTAGGGCAGTTTTTTGCGCTTGCCAATATACATGGCCACTTCGGCGCGCTGCATTAGCGTGCTGGCGTTTTCCGCGTGCTCCGGGTAAATGGCGACACCCAGTGTGGCGTTAACACTGAGCGAAATATTTTCTACATCAAAGGGCTGATTGAAAATACTGCGATAGTGCAGCACCCATTGGATAACATCGTGAAGGCTGCTAAAGCCGGACACCACTACAGCAAATTCATCGCCGCCGAGGCGCGCGACATGGCCTGGGGCGTGACACTCTTTGCTTAACCGCTCGGCAATTTTTTTAAGCAGATAGTCACCCGACAAGTGGCCAAGGGTGACATTGATATCGCTAAAGTTATCCAGGTCCATAACAAAAACAGCAACCCGGCCCGAACTGGATTTGGCTTTTTCCACCTCCTCTTGCACGCGCCTTTGAAAATCGTTGCGGTTAGGCAGGTCGGTGAGTGAATCGTGATAGGCCAGATGCAATATGGATGTTTCCCGCTCGGCAATTTCCCGCTGCATATGGCCAAATTCCTGCACCAATAAACCTATTTCGCCTTTGCTGTCCTGCGGTGGTGGCACCTGGTAATCACCCGCGGCAAAGTGTTTGACGTACTCGGTAATGCGGCGCAGCGGGCTGGTAATGGTGCGCGCGATGACAAAGGCTCCGGCACCGGCGAGCAGCAGGCTGATAATGGCGGTGGCAATAAGTTGCAGTTGCAGGGCTTTGTAATCATGCAGCGCATCGGTGAGTGAACGCTGCAGTAGAACCCACACTTGTTGCTGGCTGTTGAGCGACAGGGGCGCGGCATAGGCGACATAGTCGACCTCATCCAGATGCAGGGTCTGCCACTGGCTGGCTGCCGCCGGGTTGGGTGTTTGCAGCATGTCACGCTGTTCACCAAGGCTTGCGCGCACGCCGCCAGGCAGGCTGGACGCCAGCACCAGGCCGTTTTGGATAAAGGAGATATCCAGGCCGGTTAGCTGCTGCAGTCTTTGCGTAAGTTTATCGTCGATGCTGTAGCCCATTACCAGATAGGCAATTTGATTGGGTTCAGGGGCAAAAATCGGCCAGATAAAAACCTGATAGGCGCGCTCATCCAATATGCCCAACAGGGTTTGATCTGCCGCTGTGTTTTTGCTGGCGAAATTGCCAAACGGCAATTGCTCCTGTTGTTCCAGGCTTTGACCTGTTGCGGCTATGACCCGCCCCTGAAGATCGGTCACTGCCGAGAAGGAGGCGCCGGCGCGGCTGCGATAGGATTGCAGGGCGGCGGTAATTGAGTCTGAGTCGCGACTGACCACCTGTTCAATCAAATTAAAATCGCGCGTAATGGTGCGCGAACTATTGCCCACATAGCGCTTGCGCGCCTCAAGTTCGTTTTGCACTACGGCACTGCCGGTGGCCAGCTGCTCGACAATTTGCGCTTGAGTGTGGCTGTAGTTGGTGCGGTAAACCATAAGCAAAATAAAACCCAGCACGCTTATTAGCAGGGCGATAAAAAACACAAATATTTTGCTTTGCAGGTTGTACATAGGGCTTCGTTGGTTAATTAAAATGTATCTGAGTTTGCCTAGTAATCCTCAACTTCCGGGTGCGTCAACCTGGGTGTTTGCAGTTGGTGCCGCAGTTGAATTACGCGGTTATTGGTGTCGGTTGGCAAATGAATTTTTTGCGTTAAGGCTTCAAGATCCTCATCTGCCAGTTCGTGCCAGAGGTGCAGGCTGTAGTCGCCCTCGGCGGGAATCTGCAGGCGAATCTGGCCTGTGCTATCACTCACGGCAACATAGGGCGAGGGCGCCACAAAAATATAGGCCAGCATAAAATCGTGAATATTGCAGCCCAGGGTGACCAGGCCGGGTTGATCAAAAACCATTTGGTGTTGGGTGAGGTCGCTTTTAAAGAGTTTGAATTGAAAACTTTTGGCGGGCGAAAACGAATAGACGTAGTGATTCACCGAATCTGTATTGGGAAAGCTGACGCTGGTTCCCTGAGGTACAGCCAGAACATGGGGGACAAAGCTTTTGTGCTGTTGATCCATAACCGCTGCCGGCGGGTTAAATTTTACCGGGGCGCTGGGCAGTGCGTAGACCACCGCATTTGCCAGCGCCTGGCCCTGGTTATCCATCACCCTGATGTTCAGCTCCAGTGCCCTGGCGGGTGAGCAAAGAAAAATTAATAGGGCTATCAACAACCAGTCGCGCAGATTATCCATGGATGAGGCTCGGCTTGGGTTGGCAGTCAATTATTGGGTGAAATACACATGAAATACACAATAGTTGCTTGAGTATAGCCAGCCAGATCCGCCGCGCCGGAATTTTGCGCCAGTTTGCCTGGCGCGCTTTATTTGCTGGTGCCTTCCAATTTTTGCTCCAAGGCTAGCACTCGCTTGGTGGTGCTAATCACTGAATCCGGGTTGAGACTCATGGATTCAATTCCCAGTTGCACCAGGTATTCCGCCATCTCCGGATAATCCGAGGGCGCCTGGCCGCAGATGCCGGAGTGAATACCGTTGCGCCTGCAGCCTTCCACCGCCATGCGGATCATGGCTTTCACGCCCTCATCCCGCTCGTCGTAATCGAAGGCGACTATGTCGCTGTCGCGGTCCACACCCAGAGTGAGTTGGGTGAGGTCGTTGGAGCCAATGGAGAAGCCATCAAAGCGTTTGGCGAACTCGTCAATCAAAATGACATTGTTGGGAATTTCGCACATGGCGTAAATTTTTAAGCCGTTTTCACCGCGCGCCAGGCCGCACTCGGCCATTTTGGCCAGCACCAGATCCGCCTCTTGCACCCGGCGTACAAAAGGGATCATCACAATTAGATTACTTAAACCCATCTGCTCGCGCACCTGTTTAATCGCTTGGCACTCAAGTTCAAAACCTTCGGCATAGGCAGGGTGGGCATAGCGCGAGGCGCCGCGAAAGCCGATCATGGGGTTGGCTTCCTGGGGTTCAAAATCGCTGCCGCCAATTAAACTGGCGTACTCGTTGGATTTAAAATCCGATAGTCGCACCACCACAGGTTTGGGGTAAAAAGCCGCAGCAATAGTGCCCACGCCTTCAGCTAAACGCTGCACAAAAAAGTCGGCGCCACTGGCATAGCCCTGAGTCAGTTTTTTAATTTGATCGCGCGGCGAATCGCTGCTGAGCTTTTCGGGGTGCAGCAGCGCCAGTGGGTGCGCTTTGATGTATTCGTTAATGATAAATTCCATTCGCGCCAGGCCCACGCCATCGTTGGGTAG
>CBIMZH010000045.1:0-10193 GCA_966248255.1 uncultured Cellvibrio sp. | reverse complement strand
TACTTTGGGTAGAGCATAGGCAATCCCGGGTGGGTTGGACAATCACCCGCGGGCACTTGTGCAATTTTTGGTAAATCTGAGCTGCGGCATATGGCTATTCCCTGGCTGGGCGCCATTGGCCGCAGCGACTGGCTGAGGTAAAATGCAATACCTGAGCAATTTACTCGGTTTTTGGCAGGCTCGCCCAGGCGGTTAGCGAGCGGCCCCACCCCTGGCTTTTGAGGTTTATGCGATGGACGTTTTAGAAACGATCAAACAACAAATCAGTGAAAACCCGGTGATCCTCTATATGAAAGGCTCACCCAACGCGCCCCAGTGCGGCTTTTCCATGCGCGCCTCCCAGGCGATCATGGCCTGCGGCCAGCGCTTTGCCTATGTGGATATCCTGAGCAACCCGGATATACGCGCGGAGCTGCCCAAGTACGCAAACTGGCCAACCTTCCCCCAGTTGTGGGTAAAGGGCGAACTGGTCGGCGGCTGCGACATCATCACCGAGATGCATGAAAACGGCGAGCTCAAGCCTTTACTTGACGCAGCTGTAGCCGGTTAACTTTCGGCTCACAGTTAACAAAAACGGCGACCTGGGGTCGCCGTTTTTGTTTCTGGTAGTCAGTAAATCGCTTTACCCCAGAGCATATTTAGCCAAAAACGGCGCCGCGGCGCGGCACTTTGCGCGCGCCACACTGCGCCCAATCTTTGGGTTGGCGGAAAGTTTCTGTTAAGGTGATCAGCCATTTTGCCCTGAGTAGCTCCTATGCAAATCAAAGACTTGACTGCAAGTGTTGAACAAAAGTTGCGCCAGCTGGATCAGCAACTGGTTGAGCTCAACCGTGCGCAAGTGGAGGCGGGGGGAGAGCTAAGTGAAAAGCTGGCGGCGGATATAAACGCTTTGCACCAGGTGCGGCAAAAGTTGGTTAAATCCCGGGATCTTGCGCTGGAGGCGCATCAATTGGAGCGCTCAACCAATGAACAGCTGCGCCGTCGGCAAAAGTACATAGGTTTGGGCCTGTGTCTGTTCAGCCTGGCGGGACTGCTTTGGTTGGGTGTACTTATATATGCTGAACTCAGTGGCAGTCGCTAAGCCACTGTGACATTAAACCCGCCTTGATATAATCCGCGCCCATTGACCCTATTGCACTAGTTTCCTATGAGTTTGGAAAAACATCCCTATCCCCAGTTTGAACGCGCCTTTCTTGCGCCCAGATATTGGCCGACCTGGTTGCTGCTGGGCTTTCTTTGGCTTACCGGGCAGCTGCCGCCCCGTGCCAATCAATGGATGGGCTATTTTTTCGGCTTTGTATTTTATTGGCTGGCGCCTTCGCGCAAACGCATCGCCCAGATCAATATTGATCTCTGCTTCCCCGAGTTAACAGCCGCTGAGCGCGCGCGCATGGTGCGCGGCGTTATAGATGCCTGCGGCTTGAGTTTTGCCGAGTCGGCACTGGCCCTTTGGGGGCGTGGTGAAGCCATGCGCAATCGCCACACCATGATAGGTTTGGAGAACTTGCAAAAGGCACAGGCAGAAGGCAAGGGAGTCTTGTTTTTAGGTTCCCATCTGACCACTGTGGATATCTCCGGCTTGCTGATGGCGTTTCACGCCGAGGTGGATGCGCTCTATCGCAGCAACCCCAATCCGGTCATGGACTACGCCATCCTCAAGGCGCGCAGCCGGGTGAATGGGGTGATTATCCAGCGCAATGACACCCGCCGTCTGATTAAAAATCTGCGTGAAGGGCGCACTGTCTGGTATGCGCCAGATCAGGATTACGGTGCCAAGCACAGTGTGTTTGCGCCTTTCTTCGGCATTGACGCGGCCACTGTCGTGGCTACAGCGCGCATTACCAAAATGTCCGGTGCCGCGGTGGTGCCCTTTTTTTGTTATCGCGAACCTGGAGCGAGATTTCGCCTGGAGATATTGCCCGCACTGGAAAACTTTCCCTCGGGCGATGACCTGGCTGATGCGACCCGGATCAATAAGTTGTTGGAAGATGCCATTCGCCTGGCGCCCGAGCAGTATCTCTGGGTGCATCGCCGTTTCAAGACCCGCCCGGAGGGTGAGCCCAGCCTCTATCCGCGGCGTAAGCCGCGTAAAGCCAAGCCCTAGTGATCTTGCTGGGTGGCTTATTTGCGCTGCCCAAGTCGAAATCACACAAATTAGCAGCTAGTTTTAGCTTGTCGCTTTAACTCTTAAAAGAATGTGCTATAAAGCCGCCCACGTCATCGGAATCCTTGTCACGGTCCTGGAGGAGTACACAGATGCTGAGAATGTTTAAAGTTCAAGGCACCACCCTGCGTGAAGATAAACACGAGTACGAGTTTATTCGCCAGGCCATGGCCAACTCTTTGTGGATTGATGCGCACGAGCCGACCGAAGAGGAGCGGGAGGAGTTAAACACCTTCCTGCGTGCCGAGTTGCCGGAATCCGACGATGTGGAGGAGATTGAGTTCTCCGCACGCTATTTTCAGGATAACTCGGGCATTCACGTGCACTCGCTGTTTTTGGCACCGGGGGATTCCGGTCGCCACAACACCCAGACAGTGGCCTTCATTCTGCAGGAACGCCGGTTAATTACTGTGCGCGAAGGCGATCAGGCAGATTTTCGCCTGCTGCGTATGCGCGCCCGCGCCGCCCAGGTGCATGTCACTTCACCCCAGGATCTGCTGGTGACCATCTTTGAGCAGAAGGTGGAAAACCTCGCTGACGCCCTGGAGGATATTCACCGCAAGCTGGAAGATGTAAGCCGCATGGTGCTGGAAGACCCTGAGGCCGAGCTGGAAGATGCCATCGACCGCCTGGCCAAGCTGGAGGACAGCAACGGCAAAATTCGCCTCTGTCTGATGGATACCCAGCGCTCTATCTCTTTTTTACAGCGTCACCTGCGCGAGTCGTTTGAGTTACAGGAGACGGCGCGGGAGATCAAGCGCGATGTGGACACTCTCATGTCGCACACCGCCTTCCTGTTCGACAAGATCAACTTCCTGATGGACTCCACTCAGGGCTTTATCAATATCGAACAGAACCAGATTATTAAAACCTTCTCCATCGCCGCGGTAATTTTCCTGCCGCCGACAGTGGTGGCCAGCCTCTATGGTATGAACTTCGACTTTATCCCCGAACTTCATTGGCAATACGGCTATATTTGGGCGATTTCGCTGATGATCGTCTCGGCTCTGGCACCCTACTGGTACTTCAAAAGTAAAGACTGGCTCTAGGTGCAGTCATTTCTCGGCAGGCCTCAGAATGCTTTTTGTTGGGGTCTGATAAAAAAATTGGCGCCTAAATCTTTATTTGTGCTGAATTTGCTCTAGGATAGTGGCTGCCCACGCGGCATTCTTGAATTAAATAGCTATAGGGAATGGCTGTGACTGACTCGCACTACCAACAGGTTTCCTCCTCCGGCTTGAGCTTTGCTCGCCGCGTCTATCCTGCCCGGGTGCTGGGCTTGCCCCTGGGTGCGCTGGTGGTTGCTGTAGTTCTCTACCCGCAAGCTCCCTCATTTTGGTGCTGGCTGGCGCTGGCGATCAACGCGCTGGGCTGGCCGCATATCGCCTATTGGCTGGCAACTCGAAGTGCCAAGCCGGCGCGCTCGGAGCGTTTCAATCTAATGGCCGACTCAGCCGCAGGTGGTTTTTGGGTGCTGGCTATGGGCTTTAATCCACTCGCCTCCGCGCTGTTGATGATGATGCTGTGGATGAACAATATTGCCGCTGGCGGCCTGCGCCTATTTGCCTATGGCCTGGGTACCAGCCTGCTTGGCTGGCTCTTGGGCTTTGCTCTGTTTGGCTGGCATCCCCAGTGGCTTTCCTCGCAGGAGGTTATCTATGCCTCGCTGCCGCTGCTGGTTATCTATCCGCTGTTAATTGGCACTATTACTTACCGCTTTGCCATGCAGCTGCACAGCCAAAAAGAGCTGCTAAAGCGGATCAGTCGCACCGATGGTTTGACCGGGCTGTTTAATCGCAGCTACTGGGAGGAGCGGGTGCGCAATCTGCTGCATCTGGAGCGTCGCCAGGAGC
The DNA here is from genome assembly GCA_966248255.1 of uncultured Cellvibrio sp. Classification (GTDB taxonomy): domain Bacteria; phylum Pseudomonadota; class Gammaproteobacteria; order Pseudomonadales; family Cellvibrionaceae; genus Cellvibrio. Next base: position 6,176 of record CBIMZH010000045.1, on the reverse strand, counting down.
AGTCGCTGTGTCTGCTGATGTTAGATGTCGATCACTTTAAAGCCATCAACGATACCTGGGGGCATGGCACTGGCGACCAGATTCTGGTGCAGATAGCGCGCAAGCTGCAGGCCAGTTTGCGCCAGCATGAGTTGCTCTGCCGCTACGGTGGTGAGGAGTTTGCACTGGTGCTGCCGGGCGCTTCGCTGGATGCCGCCGTAGCAACCGCCGAACGCCTGCGCAAAGCGATTGCGGCCAGTGAATTTATTGACCCTCACTCCCCCGAAATGGAGCCGCTGAGGTGCACGCTAAGTTTGGGTGTTGCGCTTTGGAATGGGGCTATGGGCGATTATATGGTGTGGCAGCGGGCGGCTGATAAAGCGCTTTACAGTGCCAAGCGCCAGGGGCGCAATTGCACCTTTGTGCATCTCTCTCAGGATGAAGATCAGCGTGTCATTCCCTGATGGCGCCAGCCATCTATTCCTCTACCCACTCCCAGCGCAGCGGCTGACCAAAGTCATCGAGAATCACTTTTTTGCGTGGTTTTTTGGCTTTGGGCTTGAGCGGGGCCGGGGGGCGTTTGCGCGCCTCTATGGCGGCGACCACATCAGGCAGGGGGGTGCGATCTTCGTGGCTATTGCCATCAAATATAGCCACCAGGGGCCCCTGGGCGTAGGGGCGACCACTGATTCCACGCGGCACTTCCTTAACGGCGCCGCCCTGGCTTAAAAAGTCCTGAGTCTGCTGCTCCAATTCCTGGTGACGTTCGCGACGGGTTTTGGTGGGTTTCATAGCACTGGATGAGTTTTTACGGCTTGGGTAAGTGTACTGGGGTGCGTTGCTGGTTGGCACGGCGACTGGCCAGCATACCAGTGCCGATGCAAACGGGCAAAATTTTGTTTAAAAAATGAACTGATTTTGCCTGAGTGGTGCTCCAGGCGGAATTCTGTTGGTGGCCGTTGGCAACAGAGGGATTCGCTTCTCTGGCTCGCTTTGGGTAAACTGCGCGTCTTTTCGTCAGATCCGGTAAGAATCCGGCTGCATTTGGCCATTTTTACCTGCAACTCTGCCCCGGTTATGACTCAAACCACGCTTAAAATCACTGAAATCTTTTATTCCCTTCAAGGGGAGGCGCGTACTGTGGGCCTGCCTACGGTTTTTGTGCGCCTTACCGGCTGCCCGCTGCGCTGTGGCTATTGCGATTCCGAATACGCTTTTTACGGCGGGGAGCGCCTGGCGCTGGAGGAAATTCTCGCTCAGGTGGCGGCTTATAAGCCTAAATATGTCTGTGTGACTGGCGGTGAGCCACTGGCACAGCGCGACTGTTTAGTGCTGCTGGAAAAACTTTGCGATGCCGGTTACTCGGTCTCTTTGGAGACCAGTGGCGCCATGCCCCTGGAGGGGGTGGATGCGCGGGTGAGCAAGGTGATGGACCTGAAAACCCCAGGGTCAGGCGAAGTGGGACGCAACCGCTGGGAAAATCTGCCGCTGCTGGGTGCTGAGGACCAAATCAAATTTGTGATCTGCGATCGCGCCGACTATGAGTGGGCCAGATTCAAACTGGACGAGCATCAGTTGCAGGCGCGGGTAGGGGAGGTGCTCTTCTCGCCCAGCCACGGGCAGGTCAAACCGGTGGAGCTGGCTGAGTGGATTCTGGCGGATAACCTGCCGGTGCGCTTCCAGTTGCAGCTGCACAAGCTGCTGTGGAACGACGCGCCGGGTCATTAATTTATTTGTTGCTGGCGCTGTTGGCGCCAGGTTTTAAGGGTAGTTATATGGCCAATAAAAAAGCCGTAATTCTGGTGTCGGGTGGCCTGGATTCCACCACTGCGCTGGCGATAGCGCGCAACCAGGGGTACGACTGTTACACCATCAGTTTTGATTACGGCCAGCGTCACCGCGCCGAATTGGTGGCGGCGGCTATTACCGCCAGCGCCCTGGGCAGCCAGGAGCACAAGGTGATCAAGCTGGATTTGGGTGCAATTGGCGGCTCGGCGCTGACCGATACCAATATTGATGTGCCTGAAGAAGAGACTGGCGGTATCCCCATTACCTATGTACCGGCGCGCAATACAGTGTTTCTGTCGATTGCTCTGGGTTGGGCCGAGGTGCTGGGTGCCCAAGATATCTTTATTGGCGTCAATGCGGTGGATTATTCCGGCTACCCGGATTGTCGCCCCGACTATATTGCCGCCTACGAGGCAATGGCCAATCTGGCTACTCGCTCGGGTGTTGAGGGTGAGAAGCTGAGTATTCGCACCCCGTTAATTAGTCTGACCAAGGCGGAAATTATTCAGCAGGGCATGGCGCTGGGAGTGGATTACAGCTTAACTGTTTCCTGCTATCAGGCGACTGATGCTGGCGAAGCTTGTGGCAAGTGCGACTCCTGTCGTTTGCGCAAGATCGGCTTTCAGCAAGCGGGCGTGGCTGACCCTACCCGCTACAAGGTCGTTTGATACAAAAGTTGTTCTTAAAAATAACAATTCGATTCTTTAATAATCGAATTGTCTGAGGCAAAAGTTTTTTACAAAAAACTAATCAAAAAAGGGTTGTTTTTTCGTTTCAAAACAGTATTATACGCGCCTCGCATTTGGGTCGTTAGCTCAGTCGGTAGAGCAGTTGGCTTTTAACCAATTGGTCGCTGGTTCGAATCCAGCACGACCCACCATATTAAAGCGATCAGCTTAAGCACAGAGGGCGCCCAGTGAGGCGCCCTTTTTGCTTTTTGCGCCTGCTGGTTTTCACCGCAGTAGCCAAGTGCCGCTGTGGTAAAATTTGCCCCATCTTTTTGCGCGCTATCGGCGCTCGGATTTACGAGGTGTGTCCATGTCTGAACTTGTGAATGTTGCTGTGCGCGACCCGGCGCGTGATCTGGTTAAAGAGCATCTGGCGCGCGCCTGGAGTGCACCTGAGTACACGCCCGAACAGGAGGCGGAATACAAGGCGCGCATCAAGGCGCTGTTCAAGCAGCACAATGGCGTGCTGGTGGCTCATTACTACACAGATCCGCTGATCCAGGCGCTGGCCGAAGAGACTGGCGGTTGCGTGTCCGATTCCCTGGAGATGGCTCGCTTTGGCAAAAATCACCCGGCCGACACCCTGATAGTTGCCGGGGTTAAGTTTATGGGCGAGACGGCAAAAATCCTCTCCCCTGAAAAGCGCGTGCTTATGCCCACGCTGGAGGCGACCTGCTCCCTGGACCTGGGTTGCCCATCGGATGAGTTTGCTGCGTTTTGCGATCAACACCCCGACCGCGAAGTGGTGGTCTACGCCAATACCTCAGCGGCGGTTAAAGCGCGCGCCGACTGGGTGGTGACCTCCAGCATTGCCCTGGATGTGGTGGATTACCTGGATAAGCAGGGTAAGAAGATCCTCTGGGCGCCGGATAAGCATTTGGGTGCTTATGTGCAGCAGAAAACTGGTGCTGATGTGCTCCTCTGGGATGGTGCCTGCATAGTGCACGAAGAGTTTAAAGCCAAGGGTGTGGAAGACCTCAAGCTGCTTTACCCGGATGCCGCGGTACTGGTACACCCGGAGTCGCCCAAGGCGGTGGTGGACCTGGCCGATGTAGTGGGTTCAACTTCGCAGTTGATTAAGGCGGCGCAAACGCTGCCCAATCGCGAGTTTATTGTGGCTACCGATCAGGGCATTTTTTACAAAATGCAGCAGGTTAATCCCGATAAGGTGTTCCATATTGCCCCTACCGCCGGCAGTGGTGCCACCTGCCGCTCCTGCGCCAATTGCCCCTGGATGGCAATGAATGTGCTCGACAATCTCGCCGATGTGTTTGCGCGCGGCGATAACGAAATATTTGTCGATCCCGAGTTGGCCAAGCGCGCCATGATTCCACTGCAGCGCATGCTCGACTTTAAAAAATAATTCGCCGCAGGTGTTGATGGGGTTTTTGCTTGTTTAGCCAGGCCCCACTCAGTACCATGGCGCCTTCGCATTTTTCCTCAGCACTCAAACTTGGTTTATACGGAGTCACGAATGATTCAAGGCAGTATGGTTGCCCTGGTTACCCCCATGCACGCAGACAAATCCCTCGACTGGGATAGCTTGCATAAGCTGGTGGACTGGCACCTGGAGCAGGGCACTCACGCGCTGGTAGCCGTGGGTACAACCGGCGAATCCGCCACCCTCGACGTTGCTGAGCATTTGAGTGTGATCAAAAAGGTGGTTGATCAGGTTAATGGTCGTATTCCGGTTATCGCCGGCACCGGCGCCAATTCCACCGCCGAGGCGGTAGAGCTGACGCAGTCGGCCAAAGATGCTGGCGCCGACGCCTGCCTGCTGGTTACCCCCTACTACAACAAGCCCACGCAGGAGGGCCTGTTTTTACACCATGAATTTATCGCCAAGTCTGTGGCCATCCCCCAGTTGCTGTACAACGTACCTGGCCGCACCGGTGTGGATATGAAGCCGGAGACAGCGCTGCGCCTGGCCTCTGTAGCCAATATTATTGGCATCAAAGAGGCTACTGGCGATCTGGAAAGAGCAAAATTCCTTATAGATCAAGCACCTGAAAGCTTTGCTGTGATCTCGGGTGACGATGCCACCGCAGTGGAATTAATTCTTTTAGGGGGCAAAGGGGATATTTCTGTCACCGCGAATGTCGTACCTGCTGCCATTGCCCGTATGTGCGAACTGGCGCTGGCCGGCAAAGCCGAAGAAGCGCGCGCAATTAACCAGCGCCTCTTGCCTTTGCACGACGCCATGTTTGTTGAGTCCAACCCCATCCCGGTTAAGTGGGCGGTGGAGCAATTGGGCTTGATTCAATCGGGCATTCGTCTGCCGCTGACCCCCTTGTCGGCGCAGTATCACCAACAGGTAAAAGCCGCCATGCAGCAAGCCGGGCTCTAATAGCCCAGCCCTGGGCGCTGACGACGAGACTATTCATGAGTTTTACCAGAGATATGAGAATAACAAGCCAATCCAAGCAAGCTCGCCAATACCAACGCACGCTAGGTCGCCTGAGCCAAATTGCCCTGGTTTCCCTGTTGGGAGTGGGTTTAAGTGGGTGTGGTTATTTTTGGGGTGAAGATGGTGTTTTCCGCAGCCGCGAAAACGACTATCTCAAGGCGGAAAGTATTCCTCCGCTGGTATTGCCGCCCGGTGTGCACTCTGAATCCATGGGCGAGCTTTATCCGATTCCGCCCATTACCGCGACTGATTTGGGGTATGACCCAGGTGCGGATGGTTTTGAAGTGCCGCGCCCGCTGCCTCTGGCCGATAACCTGCAAGAGGAAAAGGTAAAAATCCAGCGCGTAGGTGAGGAGAGCTGGATTCTGCTTAACGTATCTCCAGGTGAAGTTTGGCCGCGTATTCGCAACTTCCTCAATGTTAACGACCTTAGCGTCAGCCGCGCCGATATTGCCAAGGGCATCATCGAAACCAACTGGCTGCAATTTAAAACCGACCCCAATAGCTATGACCGCTATCGTCTGCAAATTGATCAGGGTGTTCAGCCAGAGACCAGTGAAATTCATGTGACTCACATGAGTGTTCCCGCTGCGCAAATCAATCAGCCAGTGCCAGAGTTTCCGGCCAAATCGGCTAACCCTGAGCGTGAAAAATGGCTGATGAGCGAGCTGGCCAACAGCCTTGCTTCGGACGCAACAGAAGGTGGCACCTCGCTGTTGGCGCAGGCCATTGGCGGCTCGGTTAAAGCCAGTCTCAATATGTCGCGCGGTGAACCGGTGCTGACCATTCGTCTGGATCATGATCGCACCATGGCCACTCTCAGCCACGCGGCAACCAAAGATGGCTATACCACCTTTGAGTCAGACCTGGATAATGGTTTGATTTATGTTGCCTACGAAGATCCGGAAGAGTCCAAACCGGGTTGGTTCAGACGCACATTCCATATAGGCCTTACGCCCAAGGTGCCGACTACGCCTTACAGCCTGGCGCAGATTAAATCCAATTTGCTGAGTGGCGATGAGTTCATCAATGCACCGCAATCCAATCGCAAAAAAGAGAAGGTCAACCCCAAGGCGCCTGGCTATGTGCTGGTGGCCACGGGCAGTAAAGGCAACTACGTGATTTATCTGCGCGATCCCTATGGCAAGCGCCTGAGTCTGCACGACACGCGCCTGATGTTGACGATTTTGCGTAAAAACCTGATCTAATTTGCTGTTAATTCGGCTGTAATCGGCTGAACAAGGAGCGCTATGCTTCGCTTTGCCTCCCTTGGG